>NZ_JBLJBV010000023.1:0-107339 GCF_047638075.1 Phaeovulum sp. | reverse complement strand
GAGGTCTTCTTCTTTGATGTCTGTTCCATAACTGGCAATTCTCCGAGAGTTTTGCTTTCCGGTAAAGCCGGGGCGGTTTACCCCGCCTGCAATCCACACCTTCAGGGCAGGCGGATCTTCGGTTGGGTCACGCGGACACAGAGAGGATCGTTAGGGGCGGCTGATGTTATGGCGGCCTCAATCCGCTTTTAGGACAGTGCGACAGGCGGGGTGTTGCACCCGAGTGCGCCGGCGGCCTTGAACAGGCGATTGAGCCCGTCGCGGTTGCGATGGATCGTCGTCATGGTGATCCGTGACGTGAGGCGCTCAGCGAGCAGGGCACGCTTTTCCAGATCGGAGAGGTGGTTCATTCCCCGGATCTCCTGCAAGACCTCCTCGTCTGCCGCATCGGCCTCGTCGATCTCGTCTTGTTTGGTGAAGGCGTATTTCTCGGGCTCAAGCGGGGTGTCCCGGCGGAAGCGGTTCTTGCCATGCCTTTTCCCGTGCTTTTTCGGCAGGCGCGCCATCCAGGCGAAAAATTCTCCTGGTCTTCGGCGGCGATTGTCGCGACCGGGATGTCTGCGAAGTAGATGATCGCGATCTTGGCGATGGCGTCGATGTTCCCTTTCATGTCCTTTGAAGGATAGAGCTTCAGCGCTTTATCCCAAAATTCCGACAGGGAAACGGACTTCGACGACACGAACTGATCCACGGATGTGTCGCTGAACTGAGCGACCAGAGGGCGCGCACCGGCACGCGCATCTTCGCCGTCGAGCACCTTCCCTTCAAGGTCCATGATCGCGCGGATCAGGTCGATGGCGCGACGACCCAGGTCGTTCGAAAGCGGTGATTGCACCGGGAGGCCGATCTTTCCGGCGGCCGTCGAGATCGTGCTCTCCACCTTGGTGAAGTCGTTGCGCCGGGCATCGCGCTTGAGGTCGATGGATTGCTGATCCAGCACCTCGATGCGCCTGTCGATCTCGTCGTCGGGGAGGTCTGGCCCGATATCCTGTTCGAGAATGACGCGGGCCAGTTTATGGCGTAGCGCTTCTCCCAGCACGACGGGGATCTTCTCTGCCGGAGTGCTCTGCCCAATTTTGTTTGTCATGATTTTTGTCGCTTCGCGTTTCAGAACAGCGAAGAGACGAGCCGCTCGGCCCATCGCCTCGGGCAGTAAAGGGGTTCGAAGCGAGAGACACAGAAATTCGGGACCACCTTTTTGGGCGATGACGTGGGGTAAGCGTTTTCTGAAGTAGTAGATCGCGCCGCGACGCTGGAGGTAGGGCCCTGCGGATCGGCTTCGGCGGGGGCGGCATGGCCGAGGCTCGCGTGCCGCCTGTGCCGGCGCGCGCCTGGTGGCTCGTGTCACATCATGTGTCACACATTGGGAAGACTGTGACACAGCGTTTCGCGACGGCATCCCGTCGACCCAATATCTATCAACGGCGGCGTAAAAGCCAACCAAGGGGCGGCGCAAAAGTCTACCAGTTGAAGGAGCCTTTGACGGTGCGGTTGTATCGCTCGATGTAGGCGTTCTGTTGCGGCTGGCCGGGTTGGATGTGCTGGATGCTAACTCCTTGTTTCTCAGCCCATTCCAGCAGCTTTCCACTGATGTATTCGGGGCCATTATCAACCCGAATTGTGCCGGGCTTTCCGCGCCACTCGATGATGCGGTTCAGGCTGCGAATGACCCTTTCAGCGGGCAAGGAAAAATCGACCTCGATGCCTAACCCTTCGCGGTTGAAATCATCCAAGATGTTCAACAGCCGGAATGCCCGGCCATCCCCGAGGCGATCTGCCATAAAGTCTATTGACCAGGTCACATTGGGCGCATCCGGCACCGCCAGTGCATCGGGTTCCGTAACGCCGACCAGTACTGGCAAGCCTTGGCTGACTACGTGGTGACCAGGAAGCTTACCTGAAAGCACCCTCGGCGGCCTCGTGCTGCCGGGGGAGCCACACTCCGCTTTTTTCGTCGTTTCCCAAATTGGATCAGAATCTGGGGGATGTATTCAGCTTGGGTTTTGGCGGTTCTTCGGGTGTCTCGGGGGTGTCGGAATGCAGTTGGGTAGGAGCGGTACAACGGGGCCGCTAACAAGCCCAAATCCACCAGTCGACGTTAATAGGAATAGAGCACCCCAAACGCAGCATTTGAGCGTTTTTGCAGGGCTTTGTCTGCCTCTCAAATCCAAGCGTTTTTATAAAGGAAATTCATTATGAATGTGACGAATATTAACCCGCATCTGGTCGCCACTAAGGGCTATGATCCCGAGCACCTGACCACCCTCTCACGCGCCATGGCAAGCTGGTTCGTGCGGCTAAATAACAACTACCACGATGTCGACGACCTTGCCCATCGGCGATCACGGGTTGATGTCGAGCAGACCGCTATGATCCGGTTTCGCGAAGAGTTTCCTGACATCCCGTTAACCAACGATCTGGTCGCGGCTGTACTCAAGCGGGTGATACATACGCGTCATACCGTGGTGGAAGAGACCATCCTGCCTTGGAGTGGCAACTGGGTATTCCGGCCCGGTAACCACCGGCGGATCATCGTCGAGCGGGGCGTAGCGACGATCAACACATGGCGCGAACCCAGCTATCGGCGGCTGGCGGTGACTGAAGCGGAGGCTGGCGTGGCGGGCGAGTTCCTTGACTGGTTTTTCACCCGTAAGCCTGAGCGGGACATGTTCGTAAACTGGCTGGCGTGGTCCTTGCAGCACGAAGAGGACAAGCCAAACTGGGCACCCTTCTTTTACTCGTCCAAGATGGGCACAGGAAAAAGCGCTTTGGGTCGCCTGCTGATCCGGCTGTTTGGTGAGGCTAATTCCATCACGCAAAATAACGTCGACAAGCTGACGGGCCGATTTAACATGACGCTGCTTCAGAGCAAGCTGGTGGTGTGCGAGGAGGTCAACCTTAAGCTTGGCGGCGGCGATGCAAACACCCTTAAGACCTATATTACGGAGAAGTTCACGGCGGGGGAGGCGAAGGGCAGGGAGACCGAACGGGTTGAGCAGAGGGTGTGCATGGTGCTGACCAGCAACCACATGCCCTTCTGGATTGAGGCTGAGGATCGGCGCTACTACATCGTTAACATCGACCACGACGGCTACGCGCGGGGGCCAAGGGCTGAAGAGTTTGCGGAACTGGTCGGGCGGCTTGAGGACTGGGCGGAGGAACCCGCCAACATCGCGCGGCTTTATAACGCGCTAATGATCCGCGTCCTACCTGACGACTTCTCAGCCAAGACGCTCAATGTCGAGGTCCATGGCACGGAAATTATGAAGCAGGTGTTTGGCAATGGGCGGGCGACAGTTCTGGATCAGTTGCAAGAGCATCTGGACGTAATGAAGCAGCACGCAGTGCCGGAAGCTGAAGTGGTAGAGATCGTCACGGGGACGTTGAAGGCCAACATCAATACCACCAAGCATTTGATGTCTGACCTTGGCTGGGTAAAGCGTCAAGTGAAGTGGGGCGGCACCGACTATGCTCGCCAGATTTGGGTGCGACAGGGCTATACGGTGGAGCGTGGCAGGATCTTCGGCCCTGATGGCTTCGACGAGGCACTAGCAACGCATTTGAAGGAAACGGTCTATGACGTTTGAATATGCAGACGCCTCGCAGCAGTGGTTCGAGGCAGTATTGAAAGACCATCAGGAGGGGGCTCGTTCGCGGGCCTTTTCTTTGATAGCGGAAGGAACGAAGACCGAGACGGGATGTATTGAGACGCCCACCCTCGGGGCCAGAAAGGTGCGGTTCGGCGGGAGGCAAATGCCTGCCTATCGCTTTATCCACTGCATTCTGAATGGGGTCGTGGCGAGCTATGATGACGTGGTTCGTCATCGGTGCAACAATCGTCGCTGTATCAACCCGGACCATCTGGAGATTGGCTCACGGGGGGAGAACTTGCAGGATGAACGCGGCTTTGCCGCAAACGGGGTGGACTTTGGCTTGCTATAACCCCGTGGCACTGACCCTCGCCAATTGGAAAACCCGTCACCCTTGCCACCCGTTCTAGCCTGAGGACCAAGTCAAATAGCTAGGCAAAAGGTCTGCGAAGAACATAACGGAAAGCGGGTTATGCACTACTAAGGGGGGTATCGACTACGTGTATACCTCCTCCACCCTCCATTACTTATACCTATTTCCCCTAGGAGGGAGGGGCAGCCTTTGGGGCATCCCCTAGGGATGGACGCTTAACAAGTCGAAGAGGATATGCAGTTTTCAACTAACATTAATGATTGGCTGGGGCGGTAGGATTCGAACCTACGGTACACGGTACCAAAAACCGATGCCTTACCACTTGGCCACGCCCCAACTTGGTGGCTGTTTAGCCAACGTGTTCGGGGGCTGCAAGAGGAAAAAGCCGCAAATGTGATTGCACCTTGCCCAAGACGCGCGTTAAGGCTGGGCCATGGAGACAACAGACGTTCTGATCCTTGGCGCCGGGGCCGCTGGCATGTTCGCGGGCATTGAGGCCGGGCGGCGTGGGCGGCGTGTGATGGTTCTGGATCACGCGAAAACGCCGGGAGAAAAAATCCGCATCTCGGGCGGTGGGCGCTGCAATTTTACCAATCTTTCCACCGCGCCCGAGGCATTCCTGTCGCAAAATCCGCGGTTTGCCCTATCGGCGCTGCGGCGCTATCGGCCGGCGGATTTCATTGCGCGTTTGGACCGGGCGGGAATCGCCTGGCATGAAAAGACGCTGGGACAGCTTTTTTGCGACGGCAAGGCGACCCAGGTGGTGCGGATGCTGACCGATGATCTGCGTGACTGCGGTGCGGAGTTGCGGCTGGGTGTCGAGATTGACGCGATCCGCCATGATGCGGGCTTTGTGGTGGAGACCGGGGGGGGGGCGATCCGGGCGCAGAGCCTGATCGTGGCGACCGGAGGCAAGTCGATCCCGAAGATGGGGGCGACCGGGCTTGGCTACCGTATCGCTGAAAGTTTTGGCCTGCCAGTGACGGAGACACGCCCGGCGCTGGTGCCGCTGGCGTTTGCCGAGCAGGATCTGGCGCGCACGGCACTGATGGCGGGTGTTGCGGTTCAGGCGCGGGTCCGGGCCGGGCGCACCGGTTTTGACGAGGCGCTGTTATTTACCCACCGGGGGCTTTCGGGCCCGGCAATCTTGCAAATTTCGAGCTATTGGCGCGAAGGCACGCCGGTCAGTATCGACCTTGCCCCTGGTGCCGATATTGTGGCGCGGCTGAAGGCAATGCGCAGCGAAGCGGGGCGGGTGGCCGTTCATAATGCGCTGGCGCGGCTTTTGCCGGAAAAGCTGGCGGTGTTCGCGACTGAAAACGCGGGTGTCGCGGGGCGGTTGGCGGATCTGAACAACGCGAGCCTTGAGCGGCTGGCGCAAGCGGTCAAGGAGTGGGAGGTGCGCCCGGTTGCCACCGAAGGTTACCGCACGGCCGAGGTGACGCTGGGCGGTATTTCGACCGAGGCGCTGGAGGCGCGCACGATGGCGGTGAAATCTGTGCCGGGGCTTTATTTCATCGGTGAGGTGGTTGACGTGACGGGCTGGCTCGGCGGGTATAATTTTCAATGGGCTTGGTCATCGGGCTGGGCCGCGGGGCAGGTGGCCTGAACGCGGTGATGATTGGGGCGTTCCGCCGTGAGTATTTGGGCCAAACAAAAGCGGTAGTTGTCTGGCCCAATTCTTGCGTTGGCAAATTGGAAGTCAGAGGCGGATCGGATCGGCCTTGGCCAGCGCATCAAAGGCCATCAGCGATTTGATCAGCTGCGGCATCTGCGCCAGTGGGATCATGTTTGGTCCGTCCGACGGGGCGGTATCGGGTGCTTCGTGGGTTTCGATGAAGACCCCCGCAACGCCAAGGCTGACGGCGGCGCGGGCCATGACCGGGGCAAATTCGCGTTGCCCGCCCGAGGCGCCGCCAAGGCCGCCGGGTTGCTGCACTGAATGGGTCGCGTCCATGATGACGGGGTAGCCGGTCTTCATCATCGTGGGCAGTCCGCGCATATCGGCCACCAGCGTGTTATACCCAAAAGAGGTGCCGCGTTCGGTCAGCAGGATCTTTGCGTTGCCGGTGCTTTCGACCTTGCTGATGACGTTGGGCATATCCCATGGGGCCAGAAACTGGCCTTTTTTGATGTTGACCACCGCCCCGGTTTCACCCGCCGCGATCAAGAGGTCGGTCTGGCGGCACAGGAATGCGGGGATCTGGATTACATCGACCACGGCGCCGGCGATGCGGGCCTGCTCGGCGTCGTGGATATCGGTCAGGACCGGGCAGCCGAATTCGGTGCGAACCGCCTCCAGCACGCGCAGGCCCGCGTCGATGCCAAGACCGCGTTTACCGGTCAGGGAGGTGCGGTTGGCCTTGTCATAGCTGGCCTTGAAGATGAACTGTGCGCCGGTATCCGCGCAAACGCGAACCATTTTTTCCGCGATCATCCGCGCGTGATCCAGGTTTTCCAACTGGCAGGGCCCGGCGATTACGGTCAAGGGGCGGTTGTTACCGACGGTCAGGCCGCCGATCGTTACGTCATGCATCTGCATTCTCCGGGCTTAGGACGAAACCTGCTCGCGCAGGATTGAGGCCGTCAGGGACAGCATCAGGTAGATGCCCGAGAAGATCAGAAATGCCAACAGGGTGCTTTCAAAAGACCGTGGATATGTCGGCTCGTCCGGGGCGATGGGACGCACCCCCATGGACAGGTAGCGCACCTGTTTGTTGGCCTCGATCCGGGCCAGCTCCATTTGCTGGGCGGCACCGCTGAGCAAAAGCTGACGCGTTTGCAATTCTGCTTCGGCGATGCGCAGCTTACCGGTAATGGCGGCCAGCGAGCTACCGGTGGTGTTGCGTTGGGTGAGCGTGGAGCGAAGTTCTGCGATCAGCATTTCAAGTCGCTCGATATCGCCCTGCACACCGTCGACACGCGCCTGATTGGGGGCGTCATTGTCCAACAGTTGCTGAAGCTGCAGGCGTTTTTGCTGTAACTGGATTTCAAAGTTGGAGACTTGGGTCATCACCACGTTGGTCTCGCTGACCGGATCGAGGATACCTAGCTGTTCTTGCAGTTCCAGCACCTTTTGCTGTGCGGCCAGCACTTTGGCTTCGGCGTCATCATAGCTGTCGCGGGCGCCACGCATCTGGTCTTCGCGCAGGCGTTGGGTCAACTGGTCGACCTGCTCTTCGGCGTAGCTGATCAACGATTCAGAGAAATCCACCGATAGTTCCGGGTTGGGGGCGATCACCTCCATCTTGATGATGCCTTCGGTCGGATCATAGCCGATTTTGACGTTACGACGGTAAAGTTTGTAGGCTTTTTCATTGGTTGCGCCCTCTGGAAGGCGCTGGATCGCATCTATTTCGGGGTTGCTGAACGCGGTCTTGAAGCCCATGTCGTTATCAAGGCGCATCAGCGCCTCGCGGGAGTTGAGGTAGCTTTGGACGGTGATCGAGTCCTGGCTGGTGGCCATGCCGGTGCCTTTCAGCATGCCGCTCAGGCCGCCACCGCCACCGCCGATGCCCTGATCGGCCTGCTGGATGACAAATTCGGTTTTTGTGGCATAAAGCGGCGTCGCCATGGCATAGTAATACCACCCCGCCATCAGCGTCGGCAAAAATACGAAGAACGCCAGCCGTGTCATCAGCAACAAGAGCTTGCGCCGCCGACGTTTGGCGATGTCGCGCTGAATGCGGATGATCTGGCGGGCGCGGCTGTCTTCGTCATAAAGCTGCGGCGCGGGAAGGTTTGCGTTCTGTTGTGTGGTTTGCGGCAACTGCACACGCGGTTCTGTGTCGGATTTGTCAATCCTGGCCAAAGCCCTGGAGATGACGTTGCCGATGCCGCCCGCCTTGCCGCTGCGCTTGGCCGGGTTTGCAACGAGGGCGGCGGCGGGGGTCTTGGCGTGGATCATATGCACCACACCGCCACGATCGAACGGGTCGATACCACGGCGGCGCAGCAGGCGCACCGCCTCATGATCCGAGGTGGCGTCAATCCCGTTGCGCAGTGCCATGCGCCGCGCCAGACGCAGTTGCCGCCCGGTCAGCCCTTCAGCCTGAATCGCGGCAATTTCCTGCGCCTCTGTCGGATCCGGCCTGTCGGGCTGCGCGGCGGTAGGAAAGGGCTCATCGCCAAAGCCATCATCGGGCACCTCGAACAACGACTCGGGATCGTTACCGCCCTGCGAGCTGGCCGCTGCGGGATCGACGTTGCGGATGCGGTATTTCTCAACCTTGGGAGCTATAGTCATAAACCCGCTTTGCTTCTTCCAATGTGTCGAACATATATAGCTTACCGTCGCGCAATACAGCCGCCGAGCGACAGAATTTCTCAAGTGTTTGGGCCCGATGTGACACAACCACCACGGTGGATTCTTTCAACCGATCCCGCAGGATCGAGCCGGCCTTGCGGTTGAACTCCACATCGGTGGTCGAGGGCATGCCCTCATCAATCAGGTAGATATCGAATTCCAGCGCCAGCAGCAGCGAAAAGGTGAACCGGGCGCGCATTCCCTGGCTATAGGTGCCAACCGGTCTGTCAAAATATTCCTCGATTCCGCAAAGCCAACGGCAGAACGCTTCGACATAGTCGGGGTCCAGCCCGTAAAGACGCGCAATGAAGCGGGCATTTTCGCGCGCGCTGTGTTTGTTAACCACCCCGCCCATGAACCCCAACGGAAACGAGACACGGCATGTGCGCCGGATCGTGCCTTCATCAGGCTTTTCCAGCCCGGCCATCATGTTGATGATTGTCGTCTTGCCAGTGCCGTTGGGCGCCAGAATACCCAACGAGTTGCCAAGCTCTACCCGAAACGAGGCTTGGTCAAGGATGACCTTGTGCCTTGTTCCGGTCCAGAAGGACTTGCTGACATTCTCGAATTCGAGCATTCGCCCCTTGCCTTGTTCGGCTGTTCTGGATTTTTGCGTTGTTCAGGCGTGTGATTGTTATGACTTTGCCAGATCATTCAGGCAACATTGTGTCTGATTGACGCAAAAATGTGTAGTGACAAGCCGTTTGTGGCACTGTTGGCAATGAAGGGTGCTTTAAGTGGCTGCGCCTTGCCCCTAGATAACACCTATGGCCGCCGTTGAAACCGATTTGATCCGCCAGATTTCCGCCTGCACGATTTGTGCCGCGCGTTTTGCCGCTACCGCAACCGCGCATACGCCGCGCCCTGTGGTCTGGTTTCAGCCGGGGGCGCGGGTTTTGGTGGCGGGGCAAGCGCCGGGGATACGGGTTCACGCATCAGGGGTGCCCTTTTCCGACCCCTCGGGTGATCGGCTGCGCGATTGGATGGGGGTCGACAAAGCGACGTTTTATGACCGCGCCCGCATTGCCATTGTGCCAATGGCCTTTTGTTTTCCGGGGCTTGATGCGTCAGGGTCCGATCTGCCGCCACCGCCGATCTGTGCGGCGACATGGCGCGACAAGGTGATGGCGGAATTGGGCGAGGTGCCGCTGGTGCTGCTGGTCGGTGGTGCGGCACAGCGTTGGCATCTGGGCACCAAAGTCAGCGTTACCGATACCGTTGCCCGTTGGCGCGACACGGCGCCTTGCGTCTTTCCCTTGCCCCATCCGTCGTGGCGCAATACGGGTTGGCTGAAACGCAATCCATGGTTCGCCGCCGAGCTGTTGCCCGCGCTGCGCGCCCGCCTGACCGAGGTTTTGATATGACCCCCTTTGACCGCGCCCATGCCGCAATGGAAGCCGCCCCCGAAAATGACGCCGCGCGGCTGGCGCTTTATGATCGGCTGGCAGATGCGGAACTATTCGTTTTGCTGGAATCCGAACCCGAAGGCGACGACATCACCCCCCAGCTTTTTGCGACCGAAGAGGGCGACTATGTTCTGGCCTTTGATCTTGAAGAACGCCTGACCCGTTTCACCGATGGCCCCGCGCCCTATGCCGCGTTGCCGGGCCGGGTGATTGCGCAGTATCTGGTAGGCGAGGGGGTTGGCCTTGGGGTCAACCTTGATGTGGCGCCCTCTGCGATGTTGCTTCCCCCCGAGGCGATGGAGTGGTTGACCGATACGCTGACCCACACCCCGACCGAGGCCATGGGAACGCCCGTTGCCTTTCACGCGCCCGCGCTGCCGCCTGCGGTTCTGGCGGCGCTGCTGCCCGCCTTTGACGCCAAGTTCAGCCATATGGCCGGGCTTGCCAGCCATGCGCTGCTGGGCGGTGTCAGCTATCAAGACGGGCGGCGGGGCCATGTGCTGGCCTTTCTGGGCGCCGCCCCGAAATCCGAACCCGCGCTGGCCAAGGCGGTTGCCGAGGCGCTGGTCTTTTCCGGGCTTGAGGCCGGCGAGATTGACGTGACGTTTCTGACGCCCGAAGATCCGGCCGCGGCGGTGTTGCTGGATAAGGCGCTGGTGCTGGCGCTACCCGAACCCATCGAGGAACGGGCGCAGATCCTGACCCCCGCCGCCCCCGGCATGGACCCGACAAAGCCGCCGATTCTGCGTTGATGGAACCCGGATCGTGCCGGGCGGCGGCGTTCAGTAGCCCTTTTGCCGGTCGACCAGATACAAAAGCGGCTCGCCTGCCTGATCGCGGCGGATGTTTTCGGCAATGACCCGCGCGGCCGAGCCGGGCCGCGTATCGGCCGCGATATGCGGGGTGACCGTCACCTTCGGATGCGCCCAATAGGGGTGCTCGGGTGGCAATGGCTCGGTGCGGAATACATCCAGCGTGGCTTGCGCAATATGACCGCGATCAAGCGCCGCCAAAAGGGCCGTATCGTCGATCAGGCTGCCGCGCCCGGGGTTGAGGATGACCGCGCCTTGCGGCATCTGCGCCAATGCGGCGCTGTCCAGTATGTTTTCGGTGTCAGGGGTGTTGGGCAGCAGTGTAACCAGGATTTCGGCCTGCGCCAACGCCGCGCTGAAACCCTCATTCCCCGACAGGCAGGTAATGCCGGGCAGGGACTTTGGCGACCGGCTCCACCCGGTCACCTGAAAGTTCAGCGCAGCAAGGGCCGCGCCACAGGCCGCCCCCAGCGCGCCCAGCCCCAGCACCGTCACCCGGCGTTCGCGCGCCAGCGGTGGGATGGCATAATGGCGCCAAACGCCATCCTGGTTCAGGATATGCCGGTCAATCCCCAGATGGGTGCGCAGCACATGGCCTGTGACCCATTCCACCATGCCTTCGGTCAGCCCCGGATCGACCATCCGGCACAGTGGCTGGATAAGGGTCGGGTTGCCCACGATCCGTTCGACCCCGGCCCAAAGGCTTAGCACCGCGCGGGCGTTCCGGTAGGGGGTGAAATCCTGAACCGGGCCGGTGGGTGCATAGATCACATAGTCGATCTGCGCGGCGGGGGTGCTTTCATCGGCAATGGTGGCGCTAAGCCCGAATTCGGCAAGGGCATCGGCCAGAGGGGTTTCATAATCGGGCAACAGCCCCGCCGGGGCGGCAAAAAGAACGGTCAGCATAAATTACCTCGGGCGGTGGACATGCGCGCTTTGGACCAGGCCAAAGGCCATCAGCAGGATCATCATCGCCGTTCCGCCATAAGACACAAGCGGTAATGGCACCCCGACCACCGGCATCAGTCCCATGACCATCGACATATTGACCGCGAAGAACAAAAAGAACGTCCCCGCAATGCCCAGCGTGACAAGCGCCGAAAAACGGTCCTTGTTGGTCAACGCCGAGTGAACGCAAAAGGCAATGATCCCGAAGTAGAGCACCAGCAGCGAAAATGCGCCCAGAAACCCGAATTCCTCGGCCAGGGTGGTAAAGATAAAGTCGGTGTGCTTTTCGGGCAGAAAGTTCAGCCGCGACTGCGTGCCTTGCATGAAACCGCGGCCCGCCCAGCCGCCTGATCCCAGCGCAATCTGCGCCTGCATGATGTTGTAGCCCGCGCCCAACGGGTCGGTTGAGGGGTCAAGGAACGTGTCGATGCGGCTGAACTGATAATCCTTGATCATCTGCCATGGCGTGCCCCGGCTTTCAAACACCACCCAGATCAACGCGATGCCTGCAGCGATCACGGTGCCGAAATACCAAAAACTGACGCCGGCGACAAACATCACGATACCGCCGCCCAGAACAAGCAGGATCGCGGTGCCAAGGTCGGGCTGTTTCAACACCAAAAACGTGGGTGCAAGGATCAATACCGCCGGGATTGCCACCCATAACGGACGCGAGGTTTTCGACACATCCAACCAGTCGTAATAGGCGGCAAGCATCATCACCATGGTAATCTTCATCAACTCGGACGGTTGCAAACGCACCGGCCCCAATTCGATCCAGCGCTGCGCCCCCATGCCGACAGAGCCGAAAAACTCGACCGCGACCAATAGCAAAAACGACACCGTGTAGGCCAGCGCCGAAAGGTTGCGCCAAAACCAGATCGGCACGAAGGCCACCACCAACATGCCTACCATCCCCACGCCGAAACGCTCCATCTGCGGTTCGGCCCAGGTGTCGATGTTGCCGCCCGCCACCGAATAGAGCATCAAAAAGCCCACGCAGGCGACCGCAGACAACAGCACGATCAATGGCCAGTTCAGATAAAGCACCTTGCGAAACCCGGTCGGGACCGCTTTCAGGTTGTGGTCAAGATAGCTCATGAGCGGGTCATCCCACTTGTCGGCGGTGCCGGGGCTGCCAGATCCAGCGCGTCTTGCTGGGCCTTGACCTTTGCGCGCTGACCTTCGGGGTAGGCGGTAAGCGGCGGCAGGCCACCGTTAAGCGCAAACAGCAAGATATCGCGCGCGACAGGGGCGGCGGCTGTCGATCCGCCGCTGCCATGCTCTACAATCACCGAAACCGCATAGCGCGGGGCCGCGACGGGCGCAAAGGCTACAAACAACGCGTGGTCGCGCCGATTCCAGGGAAGGTTCTTGTTGGAAATGACACCCCGCGCGCGTTCTGCGGCGGTGATGTTGCGCACCTGGCTTGTGCCGGTTTTGCCCGCCATACGCCAGTCTGCCGTGACAATCCGGCTGGCGTTGGCGGTGCCGCGCCCCGAATTGATCACCGCATTCATCCCCGCGCGCACGGCCGCCAGATGCGCGGGCTTCAACCCCAGATCGGCGGGCTCCGGCCCCCTGACATCGACACCATTGATCGACTGCATCAGTTGCGGAATGACCGCGCGGCCACTGGCAATGCGCGCCGTCATCACCGCCAGATGCAGCGGCGACGACAGCACATAGCCCTGACCAATGGAGGAGTTGATCGTATCCCCGATCAGCCAGTTCTTGCCGTAACGCTCTTGCTTCCATGCCTTGTTGGGTGCCAGCCCTTCGGCCACCGCCGACATCGGCAGATCATGCCGGATACCCAAGCCAAGGCGGTGCGCCATCTCAGAGATCTTGTCGATCCCGACACGCTGCGAGACATCATAGTAAAAGACATCGCAAGACTGCTCAAGGCTTTGCAAAAGGTTGACCCGGCCGTGGCCTGCGTGTTTCCAACAGTGAAACCTGCGCCCGCCCAGTTCAAGATAGCCGGGGCAGTAGACGGTATCTTCGGGGGTAATCACGCCCGCATCCAGGGCGGCAAGGGCGGTGACCATCTTGTAGGTCGAGCCGGGCGGATAGAGCCCCTGCACCGTCTTGTCCGCCAGCGGGCGATGGTCATTTTCAGTCAGCGCGCGATAATTGGCCGAGGAAATGCCGCGCACGAAAAGGTTGGCGTCAAACGACGGGGCCGAACTCATTGCAAGCAGATCGCCGTTTTGCACATCCATCACCACCGCCGCGGCGCTTTCGTCGCCCAGCCGCGCCAGCGCATAGTTTTGCAGCCGGTAGTCGATGGTCAGTTGCAGATTGTCGCCCGGCACACCTTCCTGGCGGCCCAGCTCGCGCATCTCGCGCCCGGTTGAATTGACCTCGACCCGGCGGGTGCCCGCCTTGCCGCGCAGACGTTCTTCCATCTTCGCCTCAACCCCCAGCTTGCCCAATTGAAACTTGGGAATCCGCAAAAGCGGGTCGGGGTTTTCAATAAGGCTGAGGTCATAGTCAGATACCGGGCCGACGTACCCCAGCACATGGGTCAGATCCTTGGTGCGGGGGTAGATGCGGCTAAGCCCCACCTCAGGCGTGACGCCGGGCAAGGAGGGTGCATTCACCGCAATTCGGGTGAACTCTTCCCAGCTGAGGCGGTCGGCAACGGTCACCGGGGTCGTCGGGCTGCGGCGTTTGAATTCGGCCATAAGATCCGCCGCGTCCGCATCTGAAATCGGGATCAGGTGGCGAAGATCGCGCAACACGGCCTCAACGTCATGCGCGTCTTCGCGGGTAATGGTCACGCGGTAGTTCTGCTCATTCCCGGCCAAAAGCACGCCGTTACGATCATAGATCAGGCCGCGCGCCGGAGGGATAAGGCGGATCTTGACCGAGTTACCCTCGGCAAGAAGGCGGAACTCATCAGCCTGTTCCAGTTGCATGCGCCGCATGCGCAGCGCCAACACGGCCGCAAACGCCGTCTGCGCGCCCCCCAGCATCAGCCCCCGCCGGGTAATGCCGCGCATGCTTGTTGCGGTGTCTTTGGGGGATCTTCTCATAGGGGCAGCCCTGCTTCGTCAATATCGCCCGGCACGCGCCGCAGCTTGAACACCACCTGCGAGACGAGCGCGACAAGCGGATAGGCAATCAGCGTGGCCTGCATCTGCAACAGTGTCTGTTCCAACGTGGGTTGCGGCACCACGACCAGCGCCAACACCAGCCGATTGGCCAGCAGCATCACCACCATAAGCGCGCCCACGATCAGCCATTCCGAAATGAATGGCAACTGCCTCAACGTGGTTTCACGCGACCGCAGGAATTCTGTCGCCAGCACGACGATCAGGGTCCAAAGGCCAGGGGGCCGCAAGAACAGCAGGTCTTCCAGAAAGAAAACCGCAGCAATCAGCAAGACCGGCACATATCTGGGGCGCCGCACCACCCAGACCAAGGTCAACGCCAACGTCAGATCCGGGCCCGGAGAGCGGTCAGCACCGGGTGACAGCGGTAACAGGTGCAAAAACAGGATGCCCGCGGCCATTGCTACAAAAAGCATCCGATACGCAATGCGTTTGGTGGTTTTGGGGTCAACCATCGTTTTGCCCCGCCGGCTTTGGTTGCGGCGCAGGATTGCCCTCGGGCAGGTCGGCCAACGGGGGAGGCGGCGGGATCAGCACGCCCGCATCATGCAGCTGTTCGGCCGGATGGCTGCGCAGCACGCGCAGAAAATCCAGCCGCTCATAATCCGCAGCCAGGCGCACCCGAAGGCGCCTGTCGCGGTCCTCCACCACTTGCCCCACCAAGATCCCCGCCGGAAAAACTCCGCCGTCGCCGGAAGAGACTACCTGATCGCCAGCGCGCACCTGTTCGGGATGTTCCAAAAAGTCGATCGGCGGCAGCATCGAATTGTCACCCGACAGGATCGCCTGCTGCCCCGAGGGCCGAATTGTTACCGGCACCATGCTTGATGTATCGGTCAACAGGATCACGCGACTGGTTGAATTCCCCACCCCCGAGATCCGCCCGACCAGCCCCAATCCATCCATTGTTGCCCAGCCGTCTACAATCCCATCGTGCGAGCCAACATTGATCAGCACTGATTGCCGAAAAGGACCGCCGCTGTCCGCCAGCACCACCCCGGATACCGACGTCAGCTTAGGGTCCAGCCGGACCTGATTTAGCGCAAGAAGCTTGGCGTTTTGCTGATCCAGTTGCACCGCAGCCTCTTTCCAGGCCTTCATCTGCTGCAATTCCCGCCGCAACTGCTGATTTTGCGAATGGATGCGCGAATAGGATTGAAACCCGTCGACCATGGTCAGAACCTTTGTTACCGGAACCATGGCCCAATCAAAGGTCGGCACAAAACGGTCAACAAAGGCCGCACGAAACCGTTCCACCCGGGGGCTGTCGATCCGCCATGCCAGAAAGATCGACGCCAAAACCAGCACCAGCATCGTAATCAGGATGCGGCGCACAGGTCCGGTATAATCGGTATTGTTGCGGTCTCTTGCCAAGGGTGCCTCTTGTCAGGCGCCGAAGGGCGCTTAGCTGTCGTAATCGATGACGTGGCGCAATTGCTTTTCGTGTTCCAACGCCTTGCCGGTGCCCAACGCGACACAGTTCAGGCACTGATCCGCAATCGAGATCGAGAGCCCCGTCTGTTCACGCAGGCTCAGGTCCAGATCACCCAGCAACGCGCCACCACCCGTCAGCATTACACCACGATCGACAATATCGGCGGCCAGATCGGGCGGGGTCGCCTCCAACGCCTGCATGACCGCGTCGCAAATTTGCTGCACGGTTTCCGATAGCGCCTCTGCGACCTGGGCCTGATTGATCTCAACTTCTTTCGGCACGCCGTTCAACAGATCACGCCCGCGCACCAGAATCGAGGCGCCGCGCCCGTCGTCGGGCATCCGCGCGGTGCCGATGGTGGTCTTGATCCGCTCCGAGGTGGATTCTCCAACCAGAAGGTTCTGGTTGCGGCGCAGATATGAGATGATCGCCTCATCCATCCGGTCGCCGCCAACCCGGACCGAACGCGCATAAACGATGTCGCCAAGGCTAAGAACCGCCACCTCGGTGGTGCCGCCACCGATGTCGACCACCATGCTGCCCGTCGGGTCGGTGATAGGCATGCCCGCGCCAATGGCCGCCGCAATCGGTTCGGCAATCAGCCCGGCCCGCCGCGCCCCCGCCGACAGAACCGATTGACGGATCGCACGCTTTTCAACCGGGGTCGCGCCGTGCGGCACGCAAACAACAACCTTGGGCTTGGTAAAGGTGGTGCGCTTGTGAACCTTGCGGATGAAATGCTTGATCATTTCCTCGGCGCTGTCAAAATCTGCGATGACACCGTCGCGCATGGGGCGGATTGCCTCGATGCTGCCCGGCGTGCGGCCCAACATCAGCTTGGCGTCTTCACCGACTGCCATGACCTGCTTTTTGCCGTCCTTGACGTGATAGGCAACCACTGAGGGTTCGTTCAGCACGATCCCTTTGCCCCGAACGTAGACAAGCGTATTCGCTGTTCCAAGGTCGATTGCCATGTCGGAGGAGAAGATCCCGCCAAAACCAGCCATATGTGTCCCGCTTCCGTTTTCTTGTGCAAATATCGAACCACCCCGACTCGGCGCCCCTGAGTCTTGGTCGGTCAACCATATAGGCTGCGCTGCGATGTGGCGGAAGGCCTAATGGAGACAGCCCCGGCGGCAATCCGCCGGAGTTGCGATCACTTTGGTGACATCTGGCCCCGGCATCACTACGCCCGGGGCCACATTGGCAAGCCCCCTTCAGAGTTTGAAGGAAACCTTTTTCATATCGGCATCCGGTGCGGTTTTTTCACGCCGCACCCGCAATCTGTTCAGCGCCCCGACATAGGCTTTCACGCTGGCGAGTATGGTATCGGTATCAGCGGCAGAGCCGGTGACGATCCGGCCTTCTTCCTCCATCCGCACCGAAACAGTCGCCTGCGCATCGGTGCCTTCGGTCACTGCATGCACCTGATAAAGTTGCAGCCGCGCCTTGTGCGGATAGATCTGGTCCACCGCACGAAACGCCGCATCCACCGGCCCATCACCCGAGGTGTCGGCATGGTGTTCAACCCCGTCGACCAACAGCTTCAGTTCAGCCGACTGCCCTTCGGAGCCGCAGATTACCCGCAGCCATTTGACCTGCAGAAAGTCGGTGTCGGTATTGGCGGCGCTGTCGGCCATCAGTGCGACCAGGTCTTCGTCGTAGATTTCCTTTTTGCGGTCGGCCAGCGCCTTGAAGCGCACGAAGACATCGTTCAACTGGTTGTCGGCCAGGTCAAACCCCAGATCCGACAGTTTGGACCGCAGCGCCGCGCGGCCGGAATGTTTGCCCATCGCAATGTTGGTTTCGGTAATCCCGATATCGGCAGGGCGCATGATCTCAAACGTTTCGACATTCTTGAGCACCCCGTCCTGATGGATGCCGCTTTCATGCAAAAACGCGTTCTTGCCGACGATGGCCTTGTTGAACTGCACCGGAAAGCCCGAAACCTGGCTGACGCGGCGGGAAAGGTTCATGATTTTCGTGGTGTCGATATTGGTCTGATACGGCATGAGATCCCGCCGCACCCGCAGCGCCATCACCACCTCTTCCAGCGCGGTATTGCCGGCGCGTTCGCCCAGACCGTTGATCGTGCATTCGATCTGGCGCACGCCTGCGGCCACGGCGGCAAGGCTGTTGGCCGTGGCCATGCCCAGATCGTTGTGGCAATGCGTGGCAAAGATGACCCCATCCGCGCCGGGCACCTTTTCCACCAGCATGCGGATGATCGCGGCACTTTCATCGGGCAGGGTATAGCCGACCGTGTCAGGAATGTTGATCGTGCCGGCGCCGGCCTTGATCGCGCATTCGACCACGCGGCACAGATAGTCGCGCTCGGTGCGGATCGCATCCATCGCTGACCATTGAACATCGTCACACAGGTTGCGCGCGTGGGTCACCGTATCGTGGATACGCTGGATCATTTCGTCCATGTCCAGCTTGGTGATTTCGCGGTGACTGGGCGAGGTGCCGATGAAGGTGTGAATGCGCGGCTGACGCGCGTGTTTCACCGCGTCCCAGCAGCGGTCGATATCCTTGAAGTTGGCGCGCGACAGGCCGCAGATCACGGCGTTCTTGCTGGCCTTTGCAATATCGGAAACCGCCTCAAAGTCCCCCTCTGACGCGATCGGAAAGCCCGCCTCAATGATATCCACCCCCATCTCATCCAAAAGCGTGGCGATTTCCAGCTTTTCGTCATGGGTCATGGTGGCACCGGGGGATTGTTCGCCATCACGCAGGGTGGTGTCAAAAATCAGAACGCGGTCTTTGGCGATTGTGGTGGTTGTCATCTGAATTCTCTCTATTTGTCCTAAGCTGTGGCCTTTGGGCGCTGGTCACCTCTGAGCGGTCGCACCCAAGGGCACGCTCAGAGGTAGCTAAGGAGAAGCAGCGCACGGAACGACCGGGCGCGAAAAGCGCCCAAGGCTGCGGGAATATGCAGGGTCCGTATCATGACGTGGACTATAAGGAGGAGGATGAAAAAGAAAAGTCCAAAAAGCAGGGCGGGACGTATCCTTTCAAATAACCTTATGGGGTAGGGCATGCGGGCATTGATTGTGGGGGAAAGCGGGGGAATTGGCAGGGCGGTGGCGTCGCATCTACGTTCTGGCGGCGCCGAGGTTCTGGGCCTGACACGCCGCAATCATGGCTTTGACATCACCGACGAGGCCAGTATCGCGGCGCATCTGGGCGCAATCGAGGGCCATTTTGATCTGATTTTCGTGGCCACGGGCGGCTTGGGACATCCTGAAAAAACCCTCAAGTCTGTTGCGGCAAACGAAATGGTGTCTCAGTTCGCGCTGAATGCAATGGGGCCGCTTTTGACGCTTAAACATGCGGTACGGCTGATGCCGCGAAACCGGCGGGCGGTGTTTGCGGCCTTGTCAGCGCGCGTCGGCTCTATCGGGGATAACCACCTTGGGGGCTGGTATTCCTACCGGGCTGCCAAAGCTGCGCTTAATCAGATGATGCACACCGCCGCGATCGAGCTGGCGCGCAGTCATCCGCAGGCGGTAATCGCCTGTCTGCATCCCGGAACCGTCGCCACCTCATTTACCAAAAACTATGACCGTGACAAATTCCCGCCCGACAAGGCTGCCCATCATCTTTTATCGGTGATCGAAGGGCTGGTTCCCGCGCAAACGGGTGGGTTTTTTGACTATTCCGGAAAAGAGGTGCCTTGGTGATGGCGCAAAGGGAAAAACCGGCCAGCAATCTTTCTTTTGGCGCCCATTAACGCCGCTTTTGGGCCGCTAACATGAGCTTACCGCAAGTGTCACCAATATAACCACCACACGGCACGAATCTGCCTGACGGAAAACCAACTTGTGAACGCCGGGTCAGGCCAACGCCCCAACATCGGGCGTCTTACGCCCCGCTTGCTGACGGGTTCCCCTTGGGTTGAGGCTGCAATTTACCCCTTGATCAATATTTTCACAAAATATCGTCATAAAAATTTCTTCAAAATCAATTATTTGCAAGTTTTAGCAGCTTATTTCCGAATTACAGCCTTGTTAGCGATTGACGTTCGAAGCCAAAAGATTACAACCCACGCCGAGCAACTTGTCGGGCCGCGCCGGACCAACAAGTGAGAAGAATGCCGCTGTAGCTCAGCTGGTAGAGCACGTCATTCGTAATGATGGGGTCGGGGGTTCGAGTCCCTTCAGCGGCACCACTCTTCTCGGAACGATCATCAGATTTCGGCGGCGCGTGGGGCGGGTACTCCCTCCCACATCGCCCGGTGCATGACCTTCACCGATGCGGCACCGCATGGGCCAGGCTGGCACCTTTGGACGCCCGCGCCCAAAGTGCCGGCCCATCAGCGACGACTGGTTACGCGGCAGCCCGGATTTGCCTGACGCGGGCTACCGCAGCCGCGGCATTCGTGGCGATCTTGTCCCAGTTACCCGCAGCAATATCTGCACGGGTGGCGATCCAGGTGCCGCCAACGGCACGCACCTCGGGCAGGGCCAGCCAATCGGCAAGGTTATCCATGTTCACCCCACCGGTCGGGTTGAATCCGATCCCGGTATGGACATAGGGCGAGGCGATATTTTTAAGCATGTTTGGGCCGCCTGCGGGTTTCGCGGGAAAGAACTTTACCATTTTGCACCCCATCTTCAGCGCGGCTTGCAGCTCGGTCGGGGTCATGATGCCGGGCGCAAAGGGCATGCCCACCGATGCCGCATGGGCCAGCACCTCGACGTCAATGCCGGGCGACAGGCAAAACTGCGCGCCCGCTGACTTTGCGTCATCAACCTGCGCATTGGTAATCACGGTGCCCGCGCCAATCTGCACCTCGGGGCGTTCGCTGGCGATTGCGGCGATTGCGTCGCGCGCCGCAGTCGTGCGAAAGGTGATCTCAGCCACCGGCAGGCCGCCCTTGATCAAGGCATCGGCAAGCGGAATGGCGTCGGCCGCATCGTCGATTGCGATCACCGGAACAACACCGTAGGCGGACAGTGTATCGAAAATGCTCATGATAAATCCTTTAATATCATTGTGGGGGCTGACGCCTGTGGTGGTATCCGCTGAGTTGCAGACCCTGCGCCGGCTTTTTCATTAGGCACGGGCTAAGGGGCCGCGTTATTGGTGATCTTGCCGCCTTTGTCACGCGTGCTCGCCTGTTTGGCGATGCCGCCCGATATTCTCAGGATTATGGGGGAAAACGCAAGACGGGCAAAACACATCCTCAGGGTTCAGGGCGGATGTTGGCCTTGGGCTAGACCCACAGCGGCCACCTGTGGGGCAGCATCCACCCCGGATGTCGACGCGAGGCGCCCTCATTGGTGGTCGGTGGAAATAGGCGCGGCCTGCTCATCTGCGGTCTTTGGGGGCGGCGGCACGATGATTATTGGCTTGGCATCATCGGGGGATGTTGCCGGCAGATCCGCACCAAGGCGTGCGTCCTGCGCCTCGGTCTGAATTTCGGCGCCATCCGGCAGTGTTTGGTCATGTGTCGCCTGCACGGCGGCGCCTTTGGCCCCGTCATCCGAACAGACGTAAACCGCGCCGCCCACGGCGACGGCGGTAACCGCCACCGCCCCCAATGCAACCGGGTTGCCCAGCGCAACAGAGCCAAGGTCAACCAGGTAGCCGCCAATTGCAGTCCCCTGGCCTTGCAGCACCACCGTGCCGGCCGGATACGCCAGGATTTGCCCGCCGATATCATAAGCAAGATCGGTTGCATTGGCCGCAAGGTGGCGCGCCGCCGCAGTAGACCCATTTACCCGTTGGCAAAAGCTGCGCGAAGGTTTGCGGCATGAAACCCAGGCATCGCGCGCGCCTTCGGCAAAACCTATATAGGTCTTGGCGTCGCGGTCCCATTGCAGGCAAAAGGGGGCGCGGCCGAGGTCGTCCAGCTCTGGCGTCATGGCGCGCAACGTCACAAATCCGGGGCAGGTGATTGCGCCATGCGCCCCTAAAAGGCGCTCGCGGCGCGAGGTGTTTTCGCGCAGCGCCATATTTTCGGCGTCATAGACAAAGGATTTGGCCTCGCCATGAATCGAGGTTTCGCAACGTGTCAGCTCTGCCAACGCAGAATGCGTGGTCAACGCCAGCGTGCCCGCAGCGATTACCCCAACCCAGCCCTTTCGCCCCCCACCCATGCGACACCTTTGCGATAGCCCTGGCAGTGAGGCGAAAGACAGGGAAATGACCATTTTGCAGGTCGTTGATAAACCCCGGCGCCTTCTCCGGGGTTCGCCAATCATTCCAATACGTCCAGCACCTCTTTCAACTTGCCGATCAGCTCATCAATCTCGGCTTTCGAGATGATCAGCGGCGGGCTCATGGCGATGATGTCACCGGTGGTGCGGATCAGGATTCCCTTTTCATACGCCTTGAGAAAGGCAGAAAACGCCCGCTTTGTCGGCTCTCCGGCGATCGGCTCCAGTTCTACCGCGCCAATCAGCCCTTCGTTGCGGATGTCGATGACATGGTGGGTGCCGCGCAGGGAATGCAGCGCCTCTTGCCAGTAGGGGGCCAATTCCGCCGCGCGTTCAAACAGACCCTCTTCCTTATAGGTCTCAAGCGAGGCGATACCGGCCGCCGAGGCGATCGGGTTACCCGAATAGGTATAGCCGTGAAAGAGCTCGATCATATGTTCGGGGCCCTGCATGAACGCGTCGTGGACCTCGGCGGTGGTCAGCACTGCGCCCATTGGAATGACACCATTGGTCAACCCTTTGGCGGTGGTCATCATGTCCGGCAGCACACCGTAGTGTTGCGCGGCAAAGGCGCTGCCAAGGCGGCCAAAACCGGTAATCACCTCATCGAAAATCAACAGGATGCCGTGCTTTTTGGTGATTGCACGCAGCTTATCAAGATACCCTTTCGGTGGCAGCAACACGCCGGTGGACCCGGCCATCGGCTCGACGATCACGGCGGCGATGGTTTCCGCACCGTGCAACGTCACGATCCGTTCCAATTCATCGGCCAGATGCGCGCCATGTTCCGGCTGGCCTTTGGAAAAGGCGTTCTCGCCCGGCAGATGGGTATGCGGCATGTGGTCGACCCCGCCCAGAAGCGTGCCAAAGACCTTGCGGTTAGAGACGATCCCCCCCACCGAGATACCGCCAAAGTTGACCCCGTGATAGCCACGTTCGCGGCCAATCAGACGGGTGCGCGCCCCCTCACCGCGCGCGCGGTGATAGGCGATCGCCAGCTTGAGCGCGGTTTCCACCGCCTCGGACCCCGAGTTGGCGTAAAATACATGCTCGATCCCCTTGGGCGCGATATCGACCAGACGGTTGGCCAGCTCAAAGGCGGACGGGTGGCCCATCTGAAAGGCGGGGGCATAGTCCAGCGTGGCGGCCTGTTTCTGGATTGCCTCGGTGATTTTGGGGCGGCAGTGACCTGCGTTGCAGCACCACAGCCCGGCGGTGCCATCCAGCACCTGACGGCCATCGGCGGTGGTATAATGCATGTCCTTTGCGCCCACGAACATCCGCGGGTTCTTCTTGAACTGCCGGTTTGCGGTGAACGGCATCCAAAAAGCGGCCAGGTCATTTGGCGTAGTCGTACGGTCAAGCGCCATGAGGTTCTCCATAAGGATCACCCGGCGCACCCGATACGGGCGCCGGGAAAGGGTGGTTCGACCAACCGGTCGCAACAAGCCTATCAGAGGCAGTGGTCCAGTCAATCTGAACGTGCCATCGCACAGAGCTATTGCGAAAGGGATAAGCACCGCCCCTGACCCAAGGCCCTGTCGGGTGGCCTTTTATTGGACGGGTTCGGGCTTTACTGGAAGGGTTGGGGCGACATAGGGCCAAACCCAAACGCGGCCGGGGTTCAAGCCGGCCGCGCTCATCGGGTGCATCAGCCAAAAGGCCGCGCGGTTATACCTGACCGAATTTTGCCGCCAGCCATTTTTCAAGCCAGTGAATAGAGTAGTTTCCCGATTGGATATCAGGTTCTGCCAATAGCGCACTGAAGAGCGGCACCGTGGTGTCTACCCCGTCCACAATCAATTCGCCCAAAGCGCGTTTCAACCGGGCAAGCGCCTCGTCGCGGTCGCGGCCATAGACAATCAGCTTGCCGATCAGGCTGTCGTAATAGGGCGGGATCGTATAGCCATCATAGAGCGCGCTATCCATCCGCACACCAAGCCCGCCGGGGGCGTGATACTGAGAAATCCGTCCGGGGCAGGGCGAAAAGTTTGGCAATTTTTCGGCGTTGATCCGCACCTCGATGGCGTGGCCCCGAATGGTCAGATCTTCCTGATGAAAATCCATCGGCAGGCCGGCGGCAACACGGATCTGTTCGCGCACCAGATCGACCCCGAAGATTGCTTCGGTAACGGGATGTTCGACCTGAAGGCGGGTGTTCATTTCGATGAAATAAAACTCTCCGTCCTCGAACAAAAACTCGATCGTGCCCGCGCCGATGTAATTGATCTTGGCCACGGCATCGGCGCAGACCTTGCCGATACGGGTGCGCTGTTCGGGGGTGATGACGGGGCCGGGGGCCTCTTCGAACACTTTCTGGTGGCGGCGCTGCAGGGAACAGTCGCGCTCCCCCAGATGCACGGCGCGGCCCTTACCATCGCCAAAGACCTGAATTTCGATATGGCGCGGCCGTTGGAGATATTTCTCCATATAGACCTCGTCATTGCCGAAGGCGGCTTTTGATTCCGACCGTGCGGTGCGAAAGGCCACCTCCAGTTCGCTTTCGTCGCGCGCCACTTTCATGCCGCGCCCACCACCACCTGCCGTTGCCTTGATGATGATCGGATAACCGATTTCGGCGGCAACGCGTTTGGCCTCGGCAACGTCGCCCACGCCCCCGTCCGAGCCGGGTACACAAGGTACGCCCAGTTTTCGCATGGTGTCCTTGGCGGTGATCTTGTCGCCCATGATCCGGATATGGTCGGAAGAGGGGCCGATAAAGACTATGCCGTGGTCTTCCAGCACCTGCACGAAATTTGCGTTTTCAGACAAGAAACCGTAGCCCGGATGAATCGCCTGCGCCCCGCTGATTTCACAGGCGGCCACGATAGCGGGGATCGACAGATAGCTTTCGGATGAAGAGTTCGGCCCGATACAGATTGATTCGTCAGCCATGCGCACATGCATCGCGTCGGTATCGGCGGTTGAGTGGACGGCGACCGATGCGATCCCCATTTCACGGCAGGCCCGGATGACACGCAGCGCGATTTCGCCGCGGTTGGCGATCAGGATCTTGTCAAACATTGCGCCCTCACTCGACGATCATCAACGGCGTGCCGTATTCTACCGGCGTGCCATCATCCACAAGGATGCGTTTGACGGTGCCGGATTTGGGCGCCGGAATGTGGTTCATCGTCTTCATGGCCTCGATGATCAGCAGGGTCTGACCTTCCTTGACTGCCGCGCCTATCGCGACAAAGGGTTCCGTGCCCGGTTCGGCCGCCAGATAGGCCGTTCCGACCATTGGCGAGGGAACCGCCCCCGGATGGTTGGCCGGGTCTGCAGAAGGCTCGGCGGCGATGGGGGCACCCGGTGCGGGCGCAGCCGTGGAAACGGGTGCCGCAGCATAGCTGGCAGGCGCCGGGGCGACGATTGTTGCCTGCTTGACCACGCGCACTTCCAGACTGTCATCTTCGCCATATTCGCGCATTACAGACAGTTCGGTCAGGTCATTCTTGTTCAAAAGCTCAGCCAGCGCCTGTATGAAGGCCACATCGTTTTCATGGTTGTTTTTGGTCATGCCGTCCTCGAAGGGTCTGTTTTTGGGTTGTTGCCACCCGTCCGGCACGGGCGTTGCCATTGTAGGGTGTTTATACGACAGCCCGGCGGGCGTGGAAAGCCATTGGTTTTGCGCTTTTCATCTGCGGCGCTGACGGTTCGGGTGTGCGACGTTGGGGTGCTTTGCCACCGGATGCAAAACCAAGCGTCTGCGCCAAGGAATGGATCGGTGGGCCTGCCGAAGGGTTGCGTTGCGCTCTTGCCCGTGTTGAAGATCATGGAAGAGCTAAACGAAAGGCAAAACCTGATGTGGATTGACCCGCAACACCCGATATTTCGCCCGATTGCGGTGCGCCTGGTGGCGGTGGCGGTGCCGCTGCTGGCGGGGGCCATGTTTTTTGCCACGGGCTGGGTCTATCCTGGTGCGGGGCTGACGATCATCGGCGGCTTTATGTTCAAGCGCCTCTTTTTGACCGATATCCACTAGGAGCAACGCATGAGCCGCCTTCATATCCGCCCCCGGGGCACCCACGGCAAGGTCCACAACATAACGCCGCAAAGTGCGGGGTGGGGGTATGTGGGGTTTGATCTTTACCGTCTGAACCCGGGCGAAACGGTTAACGACGTCACCGGCGCGCGAGAGGTGATCCTGGTGTTGGTCGAGGGGCGGGCAGATGTGCAGGCTGCCGGGCAGGACTGGGGCGAATTGGGCGACCGGCTGGACGTCTTTGAAAAGACCCCACCGCATTGTCTTTATGTGCCCAATGACAGCGAATGGCGCGCCACTGCCACCACGCCGCTGACGCTGGCCGTGTGCAGCGCACCGGGGCAGGGCGGCCACAAAGCCCGCCGGATCGGCCCCGACGGCATTGCCCTGACGGACCGGGGGCAGGGCGCCAACCTGCGCCACATCAACAATATCGCCATGGAAAACGAAGATTACGCCGACAGCCTGTTGGTGACCGAGGTCTTCACCCCCTCCGGCAACTGGTCAAGCTATCCGCCGCACCGGCATGACGAAGATGATTTCCCCCGCATGACTTATCTGGAGGAAAGCTATTACCACCGCCTGAACCCACCACAAGGCTACGGCATCCAGCGGGTTTTTACCGAGGATGGCAGTCTGGACGAAACCATGGCCGTCAAAAACCACGATGTGGTGCTGGTTCCAAAGGGGCACCACCCCTGCGGCGTGCCTTACGGCTATGAGATGTATTATCTGAACGTCATGGCCGGCCCTTTGCGCAAATGGCGATTTGCCAATCACCCCGATCACGACTGGATTTACCAGCGTGACACCGCGCAGGCCTGAGCCCGGATCAGTTGCGCAAGGGCCCGACTTCCAACAGGTCGAAATCCAACCCATCGCAGGCCTGCAATACCTCGCGCCGGACAAGCGTCCGGTTTGGCACCGGGCCGCAGAACGCCCGCAATGGAACATCGCAACCAAATTCCAACAATCTTGTCCCCACATCAATAATATCGAAGCCATCGCTGAGCAGAGGGGCTAGAATTACATCCGGCTGCGTCCGGTATAACGTCTCCAACGTCATTAAACGGAACGTGGAAACACTTAGCAAAGCGCCCGCAATGCCGCGCAGCGCGGCGGGCAATTCATGGGTGGACTCTATCAGCAAAATTCGACGACCGATCAGTAAACGCGACGCAAAACGCCCGGCATCGGGGGATGCGTATGAAACCTTTTTCATTGTCTTATATGCTGACGAATAAGCCGACGGGTTCGCGCCTGCTGGAATATGATCTTTGTATTCATTTCTGGCTGTGCAACCTATCGTCTCTGGTGTGTATCTTGCTTAATTTTCCCGCTTGGGTTTAACGGCAACAATTTATTGAAACAAGCGATTTTATAAACTGTTAGCAATGCCGATAAGGTTTTGATGGCCCCCTGGCATTGAGCGGTTTTTGGAAACAATAATCCGGGATTTTGAAACCCGCGCGATCAAGTCACCATGAAAAAGGTCGATACCGGGCTGGTTTTTGCCAGATCAGGGCCTCTCAGGCAGGCTTTCGCTACGTCGCACCCGGCGCAGTGCTGGACACTCACCGTAGCCTCGCGGCAATAAGGGGCGAAACTACGGTTGGCCGCAGTGCGGCCTAGCCTTTTTTGTTATCAGCGGGTCCGATCGGGGCCCTTGCGGAGGAAACATGACCCGTCACGCCACCAAGCCGTTCGCGGGGCAAAAACCCGGAACCTCTGGTTTGCGCAAGAAAACAAGGGTTTTCATGCAGCCGGATTATCTGGAGAATTTTGTTCAGGCAACTTTTGATGCTATCGGCGGCGTGCGGGGCAAGACTTTGGTTTTGGGCGGTGACGGGCGGTTTTACGGGGCTGAGGCCGCGCAGGTGATTCTGAAAATGGCGGCCGCAAACCACGCTGCACGGGTGATTGTGGGGCAGGGCGCATGGCTCTCCACGCCGGCCGCCTCGAACCTGATCCGGTCGCGGGGCGCAGATGGCGGGCTGATCCTGTCGGCCAGCCATAACCCCGGTGGCCCGGACGAGGATTTTGGCGTCAAATACAACATTGCAAACGGTGGCCCGGCCCCCGAGACAGTAACCGACGCAATCTTTGCGCGCGCTGTGGCCCTGACCAGTTACGCCAAGGCGGATCTGCCCGATATAGACCTGGGCCGAATCGGGGAGATCAGTTTCGGGGATATGCGGGTCGAGGTGGTGGACCCGGTCGCGCTTTATGCTGACCTTATAGAAGAATTATTCGATTTCAACGCGTTGCGAGACCTTTTTAAGGCAGGTTTTCGCGTGCGGATTGACAGTATGAACGCGATCACCGGGCCTTATGCGGTTGAAATATTCGAGCGCCGTCTGGGCGCGGCCGCAGGCTCGGTCATGCATGAAACGCCGCTGCCGGATTTTGGCGGGATGCACCCGGACCCGAACCCGACCTGGGCACACGAATTGATGGCAATCATGATGGGCGATGACGCGCCCGATTTTGGCGCCGCGTCGGATGGCGACGGCGACCGCAACATGATCCTTGGCGCGGGGGTCTATGTCAGCCCGTCCGATGGCCTGGCGGTGCTGGCCGCCAACGCGCATCTTTGCCCCGGTTATAACGCCGGACTAAAGGGGGTGGCGCGTTCAATGCCTACCTCGATGGCGGTGGACCGGGTTGCACAGACGCTTGGCATTGCCTGCCATGAAACCCCGACCGGCTGGAAGTTCTTTGGAAACCTTCTGGATGCGGGGCAGGTCACGCTCTGCGGCGAAGAAAGTTTCGGCACCGGATCTGACCATGTGCGCGAAAAAGACGGTCTGTGGGCCGTGCTGATGTGGCTGAACATCATCGCGCGGCGCGGTCAGTCGGTTGCACAAATTCTGGCCGACCATTGGGCGCGCTTTGGGCGCAACTACTATTCGCGTCACGATTATGAGGCGCTGCCGGTCGATCAGGCCAATGCGATACTGTCAGATCTGTGCGACCGCCTGGCAGATCTTCCCGGTCAGGTTGTGAACGGGCTTACCATTACGGCGGCCGATGAGTTTTCTTATACGGACCCGGTCGATGGTTCCGTTTCAGGCCATCAAGGCGTCCGGATCCAGTTTGACGGTGGCAGCCGCATCGTGCTGCGTTTGTCGGGCACCGGCACCGAAGGCGCAACGCTACGGCTTTACCTTGAAAGGTATGTTGCCGGGCCCGGCGGCCTGCACGAGAACCCACAGACCGCATTGGCACCGATTATCGCGGCCAGCGATGCGCTGGTTGGTCTGCGGGCCCGAACCGGGCGAAGCGGGCCCGATGTCGTCACATAAGATTTTGGGGACTCTGGGGGCGGCCATTTGCGCCATGGCAAAAGTCCGATAATCAGTATTATGTAAAATATAGGTTAACCCCGAGCACGCTTTCTACCACAAAATACACAGCCTTGCTGAATTTCCTATGACTGCACCGTTTTGATTGAGGCACACCACCACCTTGCGCCATGTGCCGCAATGTTGGACTAAGGGGCAAGCCACGCGCACCCGTGTCCCTTTGCAACGCTCTATTCGACAGCCAACCCCGGAGGCCAAAAACATGTTCGACCGTAAAATCAAGATCGCACCCTCCATCCTGTCTGCGGATTTCGCCAACTTCGGCCAAGAGTGCGAGGCGATTGAGGCACAGGGCTGCGACTGGGTGCATGTAGACGTGATGGACGGGCATTTCGTGCCCAATATTACCTTCGGCCCGGCGATGTGTGCTGCAATCCGGCCCCACATCAAGGGTGTCATGGATGTGCATCTGATGATCGCCCCGGTCGACCCTTATATCGAGGCTTTCGCAGCCGCCGGCGCTGATGTGATCTCGGCCCATCTTGAGGCCGGCCCCCATATTCACCGCAGCTTGCAAGCCATTCGCGGCGCCGGGGCCAAGGCGGGTTTGGCGATCAATCCCGGCACTGGAATCGAAGACGTTGATTACCTGCTCGATATGGTTGACCTGATTTGCGTGATGACAGTAAACCCCGGATTCGGTGGGCAAAAGTTCATTCATAGCCAGATCGATAAGGTCAGGAAGCTGCGTGCGATGATTGGCGACAGGCCGATCCATATCGAGATTGACGGCGGCGTTACACCCGAAACCGCGCCTTTGGTTGTGGCCGCAGGCGCGGATGTGCTGGTTGCGGGCTCTGCGGTTTTCAAGGGCGGTTCGGTCGCGAACCCCGCCCCTTATGGGGCCAACATCCGCGCCATAAGGGCCGCAGCCAAAGCCGCACTGTAGCAAGCCCTGCACCCTTGGATTAGCTGATCCGGACGCAAAGAACGGCGTACAGATCAGCGCATGAACAGGAGGTTTCAATGGCTGTCAGCCCCCCCGTTTGCGATTTCGGGCGCCCTGCCCCAGATTTCTCGCTTCTTGGTACCGATGGCCGCATCTGGCGTTACAAGGATGTGGCCGGCCCCCGCGGCACACTGGTAATGTTTATCTGCAATCACTGCCCCTATGTGCAATCCATCCTTGACCGTATCCTGCGCGATGGGGCCGATTTGCAGGCAGTTGGCGTGGGTGTGGTGGCAATTTCGGCCAATGACGCGCGGGCCTATCGCGATGACAGCTTTGAGAATATGGCGGAGCTGGCGCGTGAGCGGGCCTTTCCGTTTCCCTACCTTTATGACGAAACTCAAGCGGTAGCAAAGGCTTATGGGGCGGAATGCACGCCAGACTTCTTTGGGTTCAACGCCGCGGGGCACCTGCAATACCGCGGCCGGCTTGACGCCTCGACCCGCAGCGCCGCCGCAAAGGATGCGCGCCGTGAACTATATGAGGCGATGGTGATGATTGCGAAAACCGGTCTGGGGCCGTCAGACCAGACCCCCTCTATGGGGTGTTCGATCAAGTGGAAAACGGGCTGAAACCGCGCCAATCTATCAGATGACTTTCGGTTCGGGTCGGGGGCAGATCGCAACCCATCGTTGTTATGACTGCCCGTGACCCTATATAACCCCCATGATCCGGAGGAGCCGATGTTGAAACCTGACGTAAAAGCCTTTTTCGACAAAGCAACATTTACCGTGACCTATCTGGTCAAGGACCCCGGTAGCCCGGCTTGCGCCATTGTCGATTCTGTCTTGAATTTCGACTATGCCTCGGGGCGCACCGATACTGCCTCGGCGGATGCGGTGATTGCCTATATAAAGGATGCCGGGCTGACGGTTGAATGGATCCTTGAAACGCATGTCCACGCCGATCACCTTTCCGCCGCGCCCTATCTGCAAGAGCACCTCGGCGGCAAGATTGGTATTGGCGATCAGATTACCGTGGTCCAGAACACGTTCGGCAAGATATTCAATGAGGGATCCGAGTTTCAGCGCGATGGATCACAGTTCGATCAGTTGTTTGTCGAGGGCGACCGCTTTGAAATCGGGGCGCTTTCGGGCCGGGTATTGCACACACCGGGCCACACCCCCGCCTGCCTGACCTATGTCATCGGGGAGGCGGCCTTTGTGGGCGATACGCTGTTCATGCCTGATTTTGGCACCGCGCGGTGTGATTTTCCGGGCGGCTCGGCCGAGGCGCTGTTTGCCTCGATCCAGAAAATCTTTACCTTGCCGGATACCACCCGCATCTTTGTTGCCCATGACTACCTGGCACCGGGGCGCGATAGCTATGCCTGGGAAACTACCGTTGGCGAAGAAAAGGCACGAAACATCCATGTTGGCGGCGCAACGACCGCAGCGAAATTCGTGGCCATGCGGCAGGCGCGCGATGCCACATTGGCAATGCCACGCTTGATCATTCCGTCATTGCAAGTCAACATGCGCGCAGGCCAGATGCCGCCCGCCGAAGACAACGGCAAGACCTACCTCAAGGTGCCGGTGAACGGGCTTTGATTCAGCAGATCCGGCGTATCACCCATGCGCCCCAGAGGGAGAAACCTATGGACGTGCGGCAGATCACGCCGGAATTTGCGGTCGGCCCGCAGATCGCCCCCGAAGATATTCCGGCATTGGCTGAAATGGGATTCAAGACAATCCTGAACAACCGCCCCGATCAAGAGGTTGATGGCGTGCTGGACAGCGCCGCGATGCAGGCCGCCGCCGAGCGTGCAGGTCTGACGTATCGCTACCTGCCCTATCATCCGGGCCGGATGACGCCGGATCTGGTCACCAGCTTTGAGACCGCCATGGCCGAGCTGTCGGGCCCGGTTTTTGCCTATTGCCGGTCCGGTACGCGCTGCTCGCATTTGTGGGCCATGTGGCAGGCGGGCAAGATGCCCTTGGATCAGATCATCCGTGCCAGTGCCAATGTGGGTTATGACCATCGCGACCTTCTGCCCTTGCTTGAGGCCCATGCGGCCGATCGGGTCTGACCATCCGCACCGGGCGCCCGTTGGTCATGCCGCAGCCCCCGGGGTTTTGGCACAAAACCCGGGGGCCACTACGCGCAATCGCGTTTTGCGCGGCGCAAAGGACGCCAGATTGATCGTCAGACGATGGCAGCCTCGGCAAACGGCCGATTTTCCAGCACGCGTTCCATCCCAAATTGCGACAGATCTATACTGACCCAATCGCCCGTCAGGATCTGCTCGGCCAGGCCGCGCCCGATGGCCGGTGCCTGCTGCAGCCCGTGGCCCGAAAAACCATTGCACATATAGAGGTTTTCAAACACCGGATGGCGGCCCAGAATCGCGTTCTGGTCCAGCGTACAGTAGTCATATTGCCCAACCCACATACGCGTTACCTTGACCGCGTCAAACCCCAACGCGCGATTATAAAGCGCGGGCCAGATTTCTTCTTCAAACAGGTGGTGGTCAGGTTCAAAGTCGTCAACAGCACAAGGGCCGTCAGCGGCCGGCACGGTTGCGGTAATCCACTGATCGTGTTCGGGACGCATGTAATAGCCGGTGTAATCTATCAAAAGCGGTGCGTCCGGGTGGCGCGCATTTGGAGCGTCAATCACAAAAACCGTTCTTTTTCTGGGCTCTACGGGTAAATCTTCACCCACAAAACGCATGATCTCGGCCCCTCTCGTCCCGGCGGCATTGATCACGGCGCTGGCCTCGATGCTTGCGCCCGATGCCAGATGCACATGTGTCACGCGCCCGCCGTCTCGGGTAAGCCCGGTGACGGTATCGGCCACAAATTCAGCCCCCTGCGCGCGGGCCTGACTACGCAACCCCCCAAGCAAGCCCATATTGTCAAACCAGCCCTCGCCCGAGGGGCCGAAAGACCCCGCCACCACGTCGTCAAGGTTCATCCAGGGGAATTGTTTTGCCAGCTTGGCGGGGTCAAGAACGCATGTTTGGGCGCCAAGCCCTCGCTGCATTGCCGCCAGCGTTTCCATCTGTTCTGCGGCGGCGGCATTATCGGTCAGAAATAGATAACCGTTTTCCTTCAAGCCCAGATCCGGAACGCCGCCCTGCGGAACATAATTTGCAAAATTCCGTATGAAATCAAGTCCGAAAAGGCTGATCTTAACGTTAACCGGGTTGGAAAACTGTAAACGGACCGATGCGACAGAAAGTGCTGTCGCGGCCTGCGCATAGCTCGGGTCACGCTCAACCACCAGCACCTTCAAGGACGGGTCCATCTTTGTCAGCCAATAGGCCGCAGAGGCGCCCATCACCGCGCCACCGATCACCACAACATCATAGCCGCTTCGCATCTCAATTCTCCGATTCCTGTGCGCGAAACGTAACAGGTGCAATAAAAAGATAAAGCCGTATTGATGCGACTCGACACGATGCGAAACACATGCGATTTCTTTGCCAAGGATTAGTTTATTGTAGCGTCCATCAGGATGCGAAATTTGTTTTAAGGGTTATCCTTGACCGCCTGTGGGGGGATCATGCTAACGCATTTGGAACGGTTGTTGGAGGCGCCAACGATTCAGGAAATCTGGGCGCTGCATTGCGACAAGATGGCTGAATATGGCTTTGACCGCCTACTATACGGCTTTACCCAGTTTCGGACCCCCAACAGCTTTGGCAATCTTGAAGACACCGTCGTTTTGTCAAACCATAGCGAGAGTTATCTTGATACATTCATTCGGGGCGGAATGTTCCATGATGCCCCGATGGTGCGATGGGCGGCAACCCATGAAGGTGCCGCCTCATGGCGTTGGGTGGACGAACAGGCACGGGCCGGTAAGCTGAACGAGGCCGAGCTCAAGGTTCTGGAATTCAACCTGCGCCACGGAATCCGTGCCGGGTACTCCATTTCATTTCGAGATGTTTCCGTGCGGGCAAAAGGTGCCATCGGGTTGGCCGCCAGCGAATCCTTACGTCAACACGATGTCGATGTGATCTGGGAACGCCATGGCCGTGAACTGATGGTATTCAATACGATGACCCATCTGCGAATATCCTCAATGCCGCTTGCCACTGCACGCCGCCCGCTTACCTCGCGTCAGCGGGAAGTGTTGGAATGGGTTGGGGATGGCAAAACAACAGCCGACATTGCCACCATCATGGGGCTGACCCCCGCAACGGTGGAAAAGCACCTGCGGCTGGCCCGCGAAGCGCTGGATGTCGACACAACCGCCCAGGCCGTGCTGAAAGCCAGCGTACAGAACCAGATTTTTATCAGCGTTGCCGGCGCGCCCTTACACTAGATACGGTCGGGTTTTCCAGACTTTCCTTGCCTGCGCCAAATGGCGTTTATAGTGTTGTTCCAAGAGTGGTGGCTTCGGCCAGGAACAAGAGAAGGGTAAGCCGCCGTGGTATTTTTGGCGTTCCTTCTCTTTGCCGGGAGACCGGATCTGACCTTGTTGGGGGTATTTTCGCCCAGCAAGGTCAGCCTTTTTCAGGGCATGGGTTCGCTGCGCAGCGCCCATACGAAAGGTGGCGTTACAGGTCGCAGCCCCCTGCCCCGTCAAGCCTTCATCAGAACAAAGAAAACCGCCGGCCCCATGAGGCCGGCGGTTTAAGAAGATCTGATTGAGATCAGGCGCCCTGCAGCGTCTTGGCGACTTCGGCGGCGAAGTCTTCCTCTTTCTTTTCGATGCCCTCACCCACGGCAACGCGCACGAAACCCACGATCTCGACGCCGGCCTCTTTGGCGGCTTGTGCAACGGTGATGTCGGGGTTCACAACAAATTTCTGCCCCAGCAAGGTCACTTCTTCAAAGAATTTCGCCATCCGGCCCACGATCATCTTTTCGATCACCGCATCAGGTTTACCGGATTCGCGCGCCTGCTCGGTCAGAACGGCCTTTTCGCGTTCGATCAACGCCGGATCAAGGTCAGCTTCGCCAAGCGAGGCCGGCGAGGTTGCGGCGATATGCATCGCGATCTGCCTGCCGATACCGTTATCGGCACCTTTCAGACCCACCAGAACGCCGATTTTGCCCATGTCCGGCGCGGCGGCATTGTGGACATAAGACACGACGCTGTCACCGGTCACACGAACCATGCGGCGCAGGGTCATGTTTTCACCAATTACGGCGATTGCTTCTGAAATAACTGTCTCGACGGGCTTGCCGCCCAGATCGGCGGCTTTCAGGGCCTCGATATCCGCGACGTTCAGCGCGGCGTTGGTGATCCCCGCGACCATCTTCTGAAAGTCGGTGTTCTTCGCCACGAAATCGGTTTCCGAATTCAGCTCGACGGCGACACCCACGCCGTCGCTGACGGCAACGCCGACAAGGCCCTCTGCCGCGATCCGGCCCGATTTCTTGGCGGCTTTTGCCAAACCCTTGGTGCGCAGCCAATCAACCGCAGCTTCCATGTCGCCATCGGTCTCGGTCAAGGCGCGTTTTGCGTCCATCATGCCTGCGCCGGTCGATTCGCGCAGTTCTTTCACCATGCTTGCGGTGATGGCCATCACTGGCTCTCCTCTTCATCAATGGGTCAGGCGAGGGTTTCCCCTCGCCCGAAAAACTCCAGACCGTGGCGGTCTCAGGCCTCGGCGGCGACTTCGGTTTCGGCAACGGTCTCTTCGACCGGGGCTTCTTCCAATGCACCAAGGTCCACACCGGCGGCACCCATCTGGGCGCTCATCCCGTCAAGTGCTGCACGGCTGATCAGGTCGCAGTAAAGCGCGATCGAACGGGCCGCATCATCGTTACCCGGGATGATATAGTCCACACCCTTGGGCGAGCAGTTGGTATCAACCACGGCCACAACCGGAATTCCGAGCTTCTGAGCCTCCAGAATTGCGAGGTCTTCCTTGTTCACGTCGATGACAAAGATCAGGTCCGGCAGGCCGCCCATTTCGCGGATGCCACCCAGGCTGGCTTGCAGCTTGGACTGTTCACGCTCCATGCCCAGACGCTCTTTCTTGGTCAGGCCCTCGGCGCCTTGCGCCATCACCTCGTCAAGCTGCTTCAACCGTGAAATCGACTGAGAAACGGTTTTCCAGTTGGTCAGCGTGCCGCCCAGCCAGCGGTGGTTCATGTAATATTGTGCACAACGCTCTGCGGCCTCGGCCACGGCTTTTTGCGCCTGACGCTTGGTCCCGACAAACAGGATGCGGCCACCCTTGGCAACGGTGTCGCGCACCAGTTGCAGCGCCGTGTCCAGCATCGGAACGGTCTGGGTCAGGTCGATGATGTGGATACCGTTGCGGTCGCCGTAGATGAACTCCGACATGCGGGGGTTCCAACGGGCCTTCTGGTGACCATAGTGAACGCCAGCTTCCAAAAGCTGACGCATCGTGAATTCAGGAAGCGCCATATCCTATTTCCTTTTCCGGTTTGCGCCTGAGCGGGGTATTCAGGGCAAATGCCCAACCGGCGGACTTTCGAGGATTTCTCCCTCCAAAGCCCAACCCCGCCTGTGAAGTGCGCGCCGATTAACGCAGCCACCACCAAAACGCAAGAGAAAATCCCTGACAAAGGGGGCCTACGAAAATAAGCGGCATCAGGATAAGTGGATTTTCGCGCAGCAAGAAACCGTTGAGCAAGTATGCTGCCCTCTCCAACCTCGGATCTGCACGGATCACGATGGAACGAGGTGCGCTAACGTCGCCACCGCTTTGCGATGGTTTCCTAGCCTCCAGACCTCTGATCATGGTGATGCGAACCGCATCCCAATTGAACTCATGCTCCACGCCTGACACGGAGATTCCCGTGCGCTCTGTGCTGTGCCCTGTTCGGTATATGAGACGTGATGACATCTGCCTTTATCCTTGCCCCGCCGACCGTGCCGAGCTTCAAGCTCTGATCGCCGACCGCAACACTGCGCGCAAGCTTGTCTGGCAGGCTGAGATCGTGCTGGTGACGTCGGATGGTCATGGCATCTTTGAGATCATGCGGCGCGCGCACATCAAAGCCCATGGTCTGGCGATGGCAGGCCTTGTATCTTGATGAGGGCGTGGCGGTCTTGAGCGCGACAAGACGCGGCCCTAGCGCGTGCCACCGTTGCCCGTGGAGACAATCCTTGATTGCAGGCCGCGACATCCGCTGCCCGGCAGTAGTTTGCCCGCAAACCACGAGAGGGGGGCGAAAAGGCTCCTGAAATTCCTGCAGCAGATCGACAAGGCCGTGCCCGCGCGTCGCAATGTGCATCTGGTGCTCGACATCTACGCCATCCACAAGACCGGTGTTTGTCAAAGCAGTTGTCGCTTGAGTTCCTTTCAGGCCGCGCGTTTGGCGGGACCGATCATGGATCCGGGGGCACCAGCTTCTTGGGAGAGCGCGTCGGTGGTGCCACGGCCTCTGCGCCCGGTGTCAGGTCGTTCGGGGTTCAGCCAGACTGAGCCGACGGGCTGCCAGTTGCGCGTTTTGCCTGACCAGCGTTCGGGGTGTGTAGCACGGGCGGTTTCGTAGACACGGTGGCGGTTGACAAGCAGAGATCGGTCCTCGCCGCGGTGGTGCTCGTCGGGCGTGACAAAGCGCAGCGCGCTGTGACGATGGTCGAGGTTATACCATCGCACAAAGCCCTGACCCAAGCCCGCGCCTCGTCGATGGTTGCAAAGCCATGGGTGGGCCAGTGGGGCACATATTTGCAGGTCCGGAACAGTGCCTCCGAGAACGGATTGTCGTTCGACACCCGCGGGCGGCCGAAGGACGCGATGACACCGAGCCGCTCCATGGTGACTTTCATGGTCGCACCCTTCATTCGCTGCCCGGCAGTGCATGCGCAGCATGCATGAGAGGGGGGCTACCGTTGTCGGCATGCCGCACAAGCGGGCTGGGGACGCATTTCTCGGCCCAGACGGCACCTTCAAGCATCTGAGCAGCGAACTCGGCTGTCTCGCGATTGTGGACCTCCCAGCCGACGATCTTGCGGCTGAAGATGTCCCTCTTTCATGATTTGCATGCAAACCATTGCCGGGCAGCGGATAAGATAGAGATAGAAGAAGGCGCCTGCAATCGGGCCGGGCAGCCAGGTGATATCCCGCGACCAGACCTGGCAGGGGGCCTTCGCTTCGAAGCTGGTCGTTGGTGTCATCTGGTCGCCGGCCGTGCGCGCCCACGGCGGTGGTTCTGCCCAAGAGGGGGGATCACGCCTTCAACATCGCGCCAAATCCCTTGCAGCAGGACTTCAGCGCGAGCGGGCCGAACCAGAAGCGCCCTCTCATGTTTTGCACTTAAAACCCTTCCGGGTAACAGTTGGGCCATCAGCAACCGCATGAAGCAGGGTCTGGCCTTGCTGGCCCTCAACATGGCCATCCATTGCCCGGCAGGCGATGTTTTGCATCGCCGAGAGGGGCGATCCGCAGGCCGCCACCCGGCTGCATTCATCACACGGATCGCCCCTCTCACGGTTTTCAAGAAAATCGTTGCCGGGCAATGGGATCGCAATACTGTGCCCACGACTATCAGAAGCTGCGGCGCAAACACGGGTTCAAGGTCTCCCCTTTCGCGGATGTAAATATCCGCTGTCGGGCAGCGGATGAGCGGGAAAGGGAATTGTTATGACAATTCCGCCCCCTCTTGGCAGATTTGGCCCTGCCAAATCGCCTGCCGGGCAACGGTTGAAAGCTTTTTCAAACCGCTCCCTCTCACCTATTGCTGCGCAATGGAAGGGCGAACTGGTCTGGCGGCGGAACTGGCAAACCCGCCGCGAGGTCGAGGTTGCCCTCTTTGCTTCTCATGGTTTGCAAACAAACCATTGCCAGCCAATGGAATACATCAATGGCTTCTAGAACCCGCGCCGGAAGCACTAGCCCTCGGCTCGAAATCACCCGTGGCCTTCGAACAATGGGCCGTCTAACATGTGCACCTGACCGGAATGAAACCGGTGCAGGTCCATGCCGTTGGTGTGATAAGGCCCCGCGTTGCGGCGAAAGAGCGCCACGCCGAGCGTGGGTTCCAGATCGGAAATTCGCTTGCTGACGACAGATTTCGAAAGGTTCACCCGCGCGGCGGCGGCGGCGGCGGTGATGGCGCCAAGCTCCATTACCCTAGGGAAAGTCTCTATCTCATCCAAGGTGTAACGCATGAGGTGAGCCTATCAGGAACGGTATCGTTCGCAATAACAGAACACGGGATTCGCTACTGTAGCGCTGGTTCCGAACGCCATCGGGCCGATATCTTATGCAACGAAAGGAGGTCATCATGGACCTTACCGGAATTCACCACCTGACGGCGATCACTGCCGATGCCCCCACGAACAAGCGGCTCTACACCGACACGCTCGGCCTGCGGCTGGTTAAGAAGACCGTTAATCAGGACGACACGTCCGCCTACCACTTGCGCCTACCACTTGTTCTGTGCTGACGGACAGGCGACGCCGGGCACCAACCTGACCTTTTTCGACTGACCGACAGCACGGGAGCGTCGCGGCACATATCGCCCCGTTCGTCGCCGTCGATCCCGCGGGGGGGCGCCAGGGCAATGACGGGCTGCTTGTCGATGCCGCTGGGCACTGCATTCGGCCCCAATTGGCCGATCCGGGCCACGCGCACCTCTGCTACGCTGAAACCGTCCGTCACAGCGCCCCGTCCCTCTCTGCCACCAACGACATTATCTGGGCACCCAGACCCATGTCCGGCACGGTGCCGAAATGGCGCGCCCGCACCTGTCCCTGGCGGTCGAACAGCAGCAGGGTGGGCGTACCCTCCAGCCCCCAGGCGGCCATGGTCCGCGGCATCGCTCCGGTGCCGGGCGCATCCACCGCCACCGGAAAGGTAATGTGATATTCATGCAAGAACGCTCGCAGACTGACCGGCGTCATGGCCGCGTGATGCTCAAACACCGAGTGCAGGCCGATCACCGCCACATCTTCGCGGGCAAAGGTCTGGACAATGCGCAGCGCCTGCGGCAGCCCATAGCTGACACAGCCGGGGCACAGCATCTGGAACACCTCGACCACCAGCACCCGGCCGTGAAAATCGGCCAGACTCAGCGCCTTGTCAGAGTTCAGCCATTCGCTGGCGTGAAGTTCGGACACCATGGTTGCTGCTCCTTTCCTGCAGTTTCGCGGATTTTACGGCCCGGTCAATCCTTCCCGCCTCTGCGCTGGTGTTGCAGACACCAGCCGGCAGCGAGATAGATCAGTGGTGATGCGGCGACAGGTCGCGCGCGCGCGCTGGGCGTTGCAGACCGCCGCCGTTGATCCATTCCTGCGTGGTCTCTTTCGCGCGTGCGATCAGCTGCCGCGCTGCGCTGAAATCATAAGGCGAGACCGCAAGCGGGCAGAGCGCGGGCGCAAGATGCACCTCGATCCCGTCGGGCATGGTCGCGATCTCATGCATCAACTGCCACGAAATCAGCAAGGTGATCGCATGCAGGATCCGTGCAATTGCCCCCTTTGGTGGCCCATTCAACGCGCAGGCATAGCCGGTTGGCAAGACGATGATCCGGCTGGCGCCGAGGGTGACTGCAATGCGCAGTGGCGTGTTCGCTGCAATTGCGCCATCCATCAGGTCCTGCCCTCCGATAGTAACCGGTGGAAAGATTCCAGGCACGGCGGCACTGGCCAGGATCGCCTCGACCGCCGGACCTGAGGACAGCCGCACCCCCGCGCCTTGTTGATCGGTCGCCATGATGTGCAGCGGCAGACGGGCTTCCTCAATCCGGTCGAAGGCAAGGTTGGTTTCCAGAAGTCGGCGAAGGGGGCGCGGATCAGCGATGCTGTCCGGCCTGCGCAGAATTCCGAACAGTCTGGCCAGCGACATCGGGAAAAGATCGGCGCGGCGCAAACCCACCCAGACCTCGGCCAGCCGTTCCACCCCGGCCAGATCCGGTGCGCCGGCGAACCAGGCCGCATTCAGCGCTCCGACGGACGAGCCGACAAGGAAATCTGGCCGCTCACCCGCCATTAGCAGCGCGTGCAACATGCCGACCTGAACCGCGCCAAGACTGCCGCCCCCGGCAAGGACAAAGGCGGTTTTCCCCGCCTGCGCCATCAGCCCGGCCCTTTCATTGCCCGCGCCTGTGCCAGTGCCGCTTGTGGTCGCCCGATAGTGGCCACCGCCAGCGTGCGCCCCCCTTTGACATAGCTGACCATCGCATCCCGGCCGGCGATATCGCCGTCAATGGTGACGTCATCCCAGGCCTCGGCATGGCCAACATACTGCAACCGCAGGTCGTGATGGGCGCTCCAGAAAAACGGCACGTCGGCATAGGGCTTGTCTGCCCCCAGCATGTTCTCGGCGGCAACCTGGCCCTGACGGGTGGCCACCACCCAATGCTCGATCCGCACGTCGACGCCCTTCCACGGCCAGCGCGCGATGTCGCCCGCAGCATAGACGCCGGGGGCCGAGGTTTGCAGCCGGTCATTCACCACCACGCCATGATCCAGCACCAGCCCTGCCGCTTCGGCCAGTGCCAGCCGCGGGCGCACACCGACACCCAAAATCACCAGATCGGCGGGCAGATCGGTGCCGTCTTTCAGCGCCACCTTGCCGCCCGCGATGGCGGCAATCGAATTGCCCATATGAAAAACCGTCCCCGCAACCTGATGTCGTGCCTGAATGGCGTCGCCCAGCGCCGCCCCCAGAATGCGCTCCAACGGGCGGGCATCCAGCGAGACGACATGCACTTTCAGCCCGCGTTTAGTCAGCGCGGCGGCGGTTTCCAGCCCGATGAAACCCGACCCCAGCACAACGGCGGTTTTAGCGGATTCGGCCCGCGTGATGATGGCCCGCGCGTCCGCAATCGCGCGCAGGGTAAAGACATGCGGCAGATCGGCGCCCGGAATTGGCAGGTGCACGGGCTCGGCCCCGGTGGCGATCAGCAGCCGGTCATAGGCGTGGCGCGTGCCACCTTCGGTGACCACCTCACGCCGGGCGGTGTCGATGCGCGTGACCGGGGTGGCAAGGTGAAGGTCGATCTTTGCCTCCCGATACCAACTCTCGGGACGCAAGGGCATCCAGGCTTCTTCTGCACTGCCAGCAAGATAGTCTTTCGACAGGTTCGGCCGATCGATGGGCACCGAGGAGTCCGCACTGAATATGGCCAGACTGCCCGCGTAGCCACGCCGGCGCAGCATCTCGGCTGCAGCAAAACCAGCGGCGCCGCCGCCCACGATAACGATGCACTGCGGCAGATCTGCTGTAGTGGCCTGCGCAGGTTGTGGCTGGGGCTGGATCTCTTCGCGCACGACATAGCGGTTGCCCTGACGCTCCACCTGCCAAACCGCCACCGGATCAAAGGCAGGGGCACCCACGGCCTCACCAGTGCGCAGAGAGAACAGCGCATGGTGCAGCGGGCAGCGAACCGTCTCGCCCTCGATAGCACCTCGGTCCAGACGCCCGCCGTAATGGGTGCATTGGTTGCCGATAGCCACCACTTCGTCACCCAGACGCACCAGCAAAACCTGCTTTTTGCCGACAAAGCCGCGCAATATGCGGCTGGTGCCGAAATCGTCCAGTGTCACGCCTTTGGTCAGATCGGGGGTGTTGTCCTTTTGGGATGGGGTGGTCAAGGCCAGTCTCCTTTCACGGATCGACGCGGGCCAAGGTCTGTGTTCGGGCCCTGTCCCGCGATTGTTTCAGAGTTTGCTCAGCCCTTCTGCTGCTGCACGGGCCAGAACATTCGCGGTAATGCGGTCGCAGCGTGCGCCCGCGAAACTGAAGGCCTCGGCCAGAGAGGTGTCCATCTCTTGGGCCAGCCCTTTGCGCAGCAGGTTGCGAGCGCGGAAAAAGCGGCTGCGCACTGTGGCTGGAGGGATATCCAGCGCCGTAGAGACCTCTTCGACGCTCATCTCCTCGACCGCCCGCAACACGAAGACCGGGCGATAGACATCGGGCAAGAGGTCGATGCGCGCCTCCATCAGGCGGCGCATTTCGACGCGCAGCAGCTGTTGTTCCGGGCCACGGGACGGCGCTTCGGTCAGCGCTGCTTGGGTCTTTGGGTCGGGCGAAAGCATGGCAACCTCCAGCGGAATGATCTGCGCGGATGTGCGGCGCAGACGGCCAAGCGCCTCGTTCGAGACGATGCGGACAAGCCAGGTCGATAGGCGGCTTTCGGCACGAAACCGGGCCAACCCTCGCCAGGCATGCAGCCAGCCCTCCTGTGCCGCCTCCTCAGCCTCGGCATCACTACGCAGGATCGAGCGGGCAGTGCGGAACACCAACTGGTTGTAGCGGCGCATCAGCACCTCAAAAGCGGCACTGTCACCTGCAACAGCGCGGGCGATCAGATCGGCCTCTGGCACCGGGGCGGATGGTGGCAGGGTGCGGGAAGTCGCATACATGGGCAATCCTCCGTACTTGGGTCCAAGTCTGACGTGGGAAGCGGGAAAAGCAACCTCCCCTTCAGACTCATCAGCGTTTCATCAGGCTTAGAAATTCGCGCCGCAGGTCGGCGTCCTGTTCAAATGCGCCGCGCATCACGGAATTGGTCATCACCGCTTGCGTGTCCTTCACGCCGCGCCAATGCATGCAATTATGGTCAGCCTCCATCACCACGGCAAGGCCATCGGGGTGGGTGCGACGCTCCAGCTCATCCGCCAGCATCACCACCGCTTCTTCCTGAATCTGCGGGCGACTCATGATCCAGTCGCAAAGTCGGGCGTATTTCGACAGGCCGATCAGATCGGATTTCGCGTTGGGAAGCACGCCGATCCAGACCCGGCCCATGATGGGGCAAAGGTGGTGCGAGCAGGCGCTGCGCACCGTGATGGGGCCGATGATCATCAACTCGTTCAACTGCGAGACATTGGGGAATGCGGTGACAGCGGGCGCTGGCCGGTAGCGTCCGGCAAACACCTCATCGACGAACATCTTCGCTACCCGGCGGGCTGTGTCGGCGGTGTTGTGATCATGGGCGGTGTCGATCACCAGCGCACTTAGCACACTCTGCATCTGTTGTGCCACCTCATCGCGCAACGCATCCAACTCGCCCTCGCGCAGGGAGGCAGAGATGTTGTCATTGGCGTTAAAGGGCACGCCCGCGTCGATCAGGCGGGCGCGGATGCGGCCAGAGACCAAAGGTGCTGGCGGGAGGACCTTGGGAAACGCAGGCGTGGCGAGGGGATGAATGGTCATGGTTTATTCCTTTATTCCGTCATCAACAGGCGAATTTGTCGTGGACGGCAGCGATCTTTTCGGCGTTGGCGGCGGCAGTGTCCGACGCGATCTTGTCACCACCCTTTGAGACATTTGCGGTCGCGGTGGTGATAACGTCTTGCAAAAGCCCGATTAGTACGCGGACAGCCCTGCCACCGTAACCGGGATTAATGCCATCGCCGATGTCAAACCGACGCCGCATCAGCCGCGCGGCAGTGGGCTTCAGAACAGCCGTAGGTGACAAACTGACCTCCTCGCGTGCAAGACTTTGACGAAACCGGATGGCGTTCTGGCCTTTCAATCTGGCCCTGTTCCACCTGTTCTACCCATTGGATGCAGGCACACCGCGCCGTGTTCCCACTCTCCGTCTTTTTTTGTGGGTTTTTGATGAAAATCTTTTCTACGTCATGAAAAAAATCCTGCGTTTGCCGCATGCAGATACGCAGTCAGGGCCGCCGTGCGGGGGCTATCTTCAAAACGAAGGTGGCATCCCTGAAAAGAACCCTTATCTTTAATGCGCTGCTGATTAGAGGCAGTATTTTCAAGGAACCAGATCATGGCCAAGGGTTTGAACAAACGAGGACGTGATGAAAAGAAGCCGAAAAAAAAAGTGGTGAAAGTCATTGCCGCCGCACCCAGCGTGAAGAACGCCGTCGCAGTAACTGCGGCAAGGCCGAAGTCCAAGTGATATGACAGATCGGCGGCCAGTTTCGGCTGGCCCGTCCGAGGAAGGCGTCAACCAGAGGCGCCGCCGACCATTACCCGCAAGGTGCTGCCAGACGATGGCGGACTCATATCTGTCCACCATGAATTGTTGGAACTGCGGTCCTTAAAAATATTCTAACCGCTGGTGCAGCCCGCGCGACTGGAACAAGTTTTTCCCAAATCGCGGGGGATGATATTCAACCCACCCAAAAACGTCCTCTTTTCAGCTTGCGCTTCGATCCTTTTGCGTTTCGCATATCGCGATGCCATTGGGGACGCGCGGCATCCGCCCTATTTCTGCGACCCCTTTTCAAAGGCCTGACAAGCGACCGTGAGCAGATAGTTCCGCATTTGCCATCGGGTCAGGAAGGCCGTAAAGTTTGGCAAGTCTTAGGGGGGATCAGGACCTCGGCTGATGCGCCTGGCCAAGTTTGCCCATCCGCGGCGATGGTCAGGGCGCGGGTGTACGCTGCGCTCATCTGCTTCAGCATAGCCGCTCTTCGCTCTGGTGAATATCCCACGTCATTGTCCTATCCCGCCCACCTGAAAATAGAGGAAAATAGAGCGGCGGCCAACAACGCTGGCACAGGGGGTGGACCGCTATATCGTTGCCCCAGCCCAGTGGCTGCATGCGGGTCCTTGGCGACCCCATGACGAATTTATCCCACGGTGCTTCCTTCCATTCTGCCGGAATGAAGCACTCTCCAGCCACTGAATTAAGCACAAAACGGCTACTACCCTCCTACCGTCGCAGCATCGCACGAGTCGGAAAATACTCGCCACGGGTCTCAAAACTTCGCTCTGCAGCAGATTGAATTTTCCGCATCTTGTTCCGACCACAATCCGGCCTGAAACGTGCCAACCCAGTGGCATAGATCCGATCCTGCATCACAGAGAAGAAAGCCTAGGCAATGAATGTCAGCGCAGCATACGATCAGATTTTTGGGGCGTTACTCGACGCTGATATTGCTTTCGCTCGTCTCCGTGAAAAGGGGTTGGAGCGATCGGATCAGGATCTGTCACGAGACCAAGATTATCTTCGACTGCACAAATCGGGAATGCACATTGCCTTGATTGGCGGCCAAGCTGCGATTCACGGTGCGATCGTGTCGATCTGCAGGCTCGACGGTCCCGAGCCCGACTGCAGCCAAATAAAAATTGCGCTAGAGCGCTTTTGGGCCGGAATGGGGAATTGGAAACATTGATCAACCATCTAGAAGACCAGGCGCCTATCGCGTCTTGCACCCACCGGTTCACCCGTCACATCAAATAAGGATTTACAACCTCAGCGATCTTGAATACTGACATAGAACCGCCGTAGGCAGTATTTTTGAGCGCTTGGGGACGTAGGACGAGATATGATTCTGGGCATAGTGCTGAGTGCGGTATTTTTCGGATTGACATTCGCCGCCGGCGTGTTGATTGCGGGCTATCCGATTTGGCTGGCATTTCTGGTTTATACGGGAGTCGGCACGCTATGCGCATTTCTTCTCATTCTGTGGGTCGCGCTGAGACCAAGGTTGAGTGACGCTAGATCCGAAAGGTCAAGCCAGAGGCGCCCGCGTCGGACAGGAAATGATAATTGTTCACCCCGGCCAGCCAGATGCCCGGTCGAGCGGCTACCTGGACATCGCACATGATGATGACGCGTCAGCACCAAAGAACAGCAGACGCCGCAGGGAGCGCTTACGCATTTTTGTCAACGCGCTGAGGCATAGGCTGCCGCCCGTCGAAAGCATTCCGGGGAACAAGACCGCGCCAGCCGGCAAAGTCGTTTCCCCCGGCGGGGTCCCCAGCGGCCGCGCAAGAACCGCAATGGCCGTGGCGATCAGCGTCTTGGCAGTCGAGAATCGTGAGTGTAGCCGAAGTGCAGCAAGGCACCTTTTTGATTCGATCCGATCAGCTGCCCCGCCTATGGGGTTTGCACGGGCAGTTGGCACGCTCGCCCGCGCCCCTTCGGATCTCCGGCAAGAGGGCGACAATGAGAAAAGCGGATGGCCGGAAGTCGTGGCTCAGTCCATTGCCCGATCATCCTTGACCTCTCATGCTGATCGGGTCCAAATCCCTATGCTCGGCGCGCGACAGCGGAGAGCTTCGTCCAGGGCCGAGACGCAACCCAAAATTTGCTCGACGCCACTGCATGCAGCTTTGGGTTGTAACGCTCGAAGGCATTTACGGAGAAAATTACGATGAACGATTCGCCAATCATATATGCATTCAAGAACATGCAGGTCCCGCTGATGATTGTCGGATCAGAAGGCCAAATCTCACATTGCAATGGCGCGACCGGCGACCTGTTTGGCTATGGCAGCGAGGAATTGACCGGACGGCCTGTTTCTGACGTCTTGCCGATCGAGACATTGGCAGAGTTGAACGCGTTTATCGAACCTCCCGCGATCGATGCCATCGTGAAGGGAATGATTGGCCGCAGCAAAAGCGGCAGTCCGGTTGTGCTCGGGGTCCACATCACAGCCTGGACCGACCGAGAACAGGGCCTGCAACATGCGCTGGTCCTGCGCGACATTTCCGCTGAACTGGCTGCCGACCAGATCACAAAAAAAGAACTGAAGCTTGCGCATAATGCGATAAAAGGCGCCAGAATTGGTGTCTTCGAATATGATACCATTACCGATACGATGACAGTTTCCGAGATTTGGCGCGACTTGCTGGGGCTGGCGTCATCGGATAACGTGGATGTTGCGTGGGAATCGGGTGCAGAAGGATGGGCAGATCGTCTTCCGCCCCAATCTTGAGCATCCAGTTTTTCGAACCTATGCCGAGCAATTGCCAGAAGACCTGCGAGAGGGGGTCGAGCGCTGCCTGCGCATTGTCGGCTCAGGTCTGCCGATCGAGACGCTGCATGCTGAACTCGTCGGGAACGCGGAAGCGGTCACGGCTGACGAAACATCAGCAACCGACCTCGAAGAGTTGGTCTATTCCCTCGCGGTGACCATGATGGAAAACGGTGTGCCGTCCGAGGCTCTGTCGGACACGCTGCAGAGCAATCCATTCTTGCGAGTGCGGTGGGAAGCCGCCGCGACGGTTCTGGAAGATCTCTTAAGGACACGAATTTCATGAATGAAGCAATTGAGACAGTGAAGAACATTGTCGAAAGTGGCCTGTTCAATCAGGCCCGGAAGACCCTCCGCGTCCACATCCCGCTCACTCTGCGCAATCGCGGCGGACGCCCGCGCATCCTGCCGCCCAAGGATATCGAGGTGGCCATGGATTGCGGCCAGGACGCCCGACTTCTGCGCGCCATCGCAGCCGCCCAAGTCCGACAATACGCTGATCAAGGCGCTGGCGCGAGCGTTTCGCTGGAAGCGGATGCTGGAATCCGGCGAATTCACGACAATGGCAGAACTGGCCGAACACGAGGGGATTGCGCCGTCCTACATGACCCGCGTACTGCGCCTGACCCTGCTCGCGCCGGAAATCGTCGAGGCGATTCTGGACGGCAAGCAGAGCGCAGAGCTGACGCTGGCACGGGTCCTGGAGCTGTTTCCAGTTGAGTGGAGCAGACAGCGTCGTTAGCTACTGCTGCTGTCCATGCATCGAACAATACCGCACCAGGAAGCGTCTTGAATTTCGGGCATGCGTGTTACGCGCCGTTGGCTTCAAGCCGCCCGGGAAAAGAAATTGCATGCTTCACAAAAGTCTTCGCTGCCAGCTTCTGGACCAGCCCCATATAATCAACTAGGATCAAAGCTCTCTCTGCAAATCGTCCTTGGCAGAGATGCAAGGGCAGAAAGAATTGTACGACCCTCTAGATATGGTAAACTTGGCAGCAAGCATTGCTTGCGAACTCTTCCGGCGGGAGGAGCGATCTCTCACACCGGTCGATATCAAGGGAATATCCGACAGCGGTGGTATCTACGCAATATTCTACCGAGGAGCCGTCAAACCTTACCGGCTCTACCAACACTTAAATCGCAGCGCCGGGATATTGCCGATTTATGTTGGAAAGGCTGCAGAGAGCGCAACCGTTAATGGGCTCCAAGACTTCCGCAGTGGGCCGGGATCAAACAGTGTCAAGAAACGGCTTCAAACACACAAGCGGAAGATTGACAGCTTTTCAACTGGAGCTATCCCAGTTCAGACGTCTGACTTTTCTTTTAGGTTCCTTGGACTGCCCGACGCTCACGTATCAATGGCTGAAGCGGGACTGATCACGTTCCTAAGCCCTATTTGGAATGGGGCTGGCTTTGGAAGTAATGCACCAGGTGGAGGCCGCCCGGGGAAGCTGCCCCCAAGCCGCACGGCGAGGGCGCGCTGGAGGCGGCCTGCGAGCGCGCCCTCGCGATCGGGGCCCGGTCCTATTCCTCGGTCAATTCGATCCTGAAGAACAACCTGCATCGCAACCGGCCCGAACCCGCCGCGGAAGGGCCCGCGATCCAGCACGGCAATATCCGCGGCCCCAGTTACTTCCATTGAAAGGAAAGATGATGCTGACGCACCCCACCCTGGACCAGCTCCAACAGATGAAGCTCGACGGCATGGCCGAGGCCTTCATCGAATTGCAGGCGCAAGACGCCACCGTGGATCTGAGCCACGCCGAATGGCTCGGCTTGCTGGTCGACCGCGAGATCTCCAGCCGCAATACCCGACGGTTCCAGACCCGCATGCGAGCGGCAAAGCTACGCCACATCGGGGCAGCTATCGAGGATGTCGACTTCCGCACGCCACGCAAGCTGGACTGGGCCCTGTTCCAGCAACTCGCCACCGGGCGCTGGATCAAAGATGCCCGCAACCTGATGATCACTGGCCCCTGCGGTGTCGGGAAGACCTGGCTTGCCTGCGCTCTGGGGCAGAGAGCCTGCCGCGACAACCTCACCGTCATCTACCAGCGGCTGCCACGCCTGTTCGCCGATCTCGAACTGGCCCATGGCGACGGACGCTTTCCACGCCTGTTCCGATCCCTCGTGAAGGCAGACCTCCTCATTCTGGACGACTGGGGGCCGGATCGCCTGACCGCCGGGCAGCGCCGTGAGCTCATGGAAATCGTCGAGGACCGCCACGGACGAGGCTCGATCCTGATCACCAGCCAGCTGTCACAGCCTGGCACGACGTCATCGATGAGCGCACGTTTGCCGATGCCATCCTCGACCGCTTGGTCCACAACGCCTATCGCCTCGAACTCGACGGTCATTCTATGCGACGCGCGACCGACGACCACACCGAAAAGGTTGACGAAGGTCGCCCGGCCTGACATCAAAATCCATGCCTGCGCGGCAACGATCCTCAGGTGACCGGATACCCCGGAATGACTGACCGGATGTTGTCGGAACAGCTGACCGGATACCTCGGAATGCGCAACGGCCGCGGCGCGACCATGATCACCAGCCAGTTAGCTGTCCATGCGCAAAACCGTCGCCAAAATGGATGACGAAACGTCTCAAACCTGATACCCGAAATACGCTGCCTCATGGCAACGCGTCACAGGTGGGCGGATGCTCCGGAATACGCAATTCCGGCAGAACAGGGCTGTCGCCGTCGCTGCTAGAGGTGAATTACACGGCGCGGTTGTCCGACGTGGCGGGGTAATCCCCCGAGAGGTTAGACGGCTGCCATGTTGGAAAAAGGAAGCGTGATGTGGAAGACCGTGCCAACACCTAGGTCACTTTCATAGTCAATTGTGCCATTGTGGCGTAGTATGATGCGTTTTGAGATGCTCATCCCCAGTCCAGTACCGCCAGCGGAGCGGACATCCGAAGAATCGATCTGTGAAAACTCCTCGAAAACCTTATCCTTTCCTCCCTCGGGAATGCCGCGGCCGCAATCCCGCACCGAGATGCGGGCGCTCTCGTCCACTTTATCTAGGGCAACTTCAACAACGCCACCTTTATGCGAGAACTTGATCGCGTTCGAGAGAACGTTGGCCATGACCTGCATCAGCCTTTTCTCGTCACCCTGAACTATGATCGAATGTTCGAGGCCGACCTCCACCAAGGAAATCTCCTTGTCTCTAAGATAGCCACCAGTTGCCTCGATCGCGTCTCGAAGAAGCGTGGAGAGGTCGACATGTTCAAAATTCATTGCCAATTTTCCGGCGTCTAGCGCCTGAAGATCAAGCAGATCATCGATTAGGGTGGCAAGCCTGTTACTGTTCTTGTTCGCGACTAAAAGCATGCGTTGAATGTCGTCAGTCACCGTGCCGAGCACACCGCCACATATGAGATTAAGGGGCCCTTTGATTGACGTTATCGGCGTTCGCAGTTCATGGCTTACCACCGACAGGAACTCCGACTTAGCCCTATAAGCCGCCGTGGCGCGATCGCGTTCTTGACGGAGATTCTCGATCTGCGTGAGGTTTCGCTGATACATTTTAAGAAAAACCAACGAGCAATCTACGATAAAGTACATTACGAAAATTACCGTAAAAAAATGTAACCAATGGACCGAAGTCAACGGGGGCCTTGTTTCCATAATGTTTACAGTAGCTACGAACAGAAACAGGGCAGCAAAGATTACCAAACGCAAGATCAACACCTGAAAAACCTGGTGAGTGTTCATTGCCGCAAAAAGTGCCGCCGCAAAAAGGAAAAGCAAGGGCGTGAAGTGGGCTGAATTACCTTCCTTAATTGTTACAGCGACTACGAAAAGACCTATAGCGGAGCTGTTGAAAACGGTTCCGGCTGCTATCAGACGATAGAACTTTCTAGCCGATTTCGGATTATGGTTGCTCCATTTGGCGATTCGGTTGGCGACCCAGTGGTCGAACAACTCCGAAAGCAATATGACCCAATAGCAGACCAGTCCAATTGTGAAACTGTAGTAGGAGACGGCAAGTACGAAAGCACCGAAATACATTGCTTGACGATGCCAGAACAGGCGCAGGCTGCCCTCTATATAATCCTTTAGCCGCTGCTCCAGGTGGCTAATCGACCTGGGAGCGTATGTAGCGGAAATGCCCGATTTCCTAGCTAGCCACGACGTCGCAGTGGACCACATCATCAGGAGATTTCAAACCTCGATTGCTCCCAGATCAAATTCAACTTATTCGACAGCTCTATCGGATCAAACGGTTTAGCGATGACCCCCGCGGCGCCGATGGCATGGAGTTGTTGCACTGATTCTGCGTGAACTTTGGCTGTCGCAAAGACGATTGGTAGGGATGCCAAGGCTTCAACTTCCTTAAGCCTGTGAAAGGTCTGCACGCCATCGAGACCTGGCATCATGACATCAAGAAGTATGAGATCCGGCGCGAAGGATTCCGCCTGCTCGATCGCTTCCTGGCCAGATGCACACTGAAAAACCGTAAAGCCTCCGACTAGCTCAAGTGCTAGCCTTGTGACCGCTCGTATGTCGTCGTCGTCATCGACATGAAGTATTTTCTTGAGCACTCTCAACTCCCGCTTAGTCCTGTGCTCCGGCGCAGGTTGTTCTTATCTTCAGCACGAGCGCATCGAGAAGTCTGACGACTTCAGACGGATCGCTAACGCGTGGATGCAACTCGAGCGAGGCTATTGCCACTTCCAGGCTCTCTGCAGCGTCGCCCAAGCTCTGGAAGCCGAGTGTCTTCGCAAGTCCATTAATCTTATGCGCAATAAACTCGAGTTCTCTAAGGTCGTCATCGCAACCAGGTGTCACAATTTGTGCGCGGATCGACTGCAGTTGTCTGAGCTGGATTTTCAGACGTTGAACAAAATCGATCCTGACCTGCTCTAGCACTGCGTGCAGATCACGCCGACCAGACAACGAGACACTGTTGTCAGGCATGACCGAACCCCAATAGACGTTGCAAGACCGAAAGAAAGGTACCAGCCCGTCTTCTACCGTTGGGCCTTCCGTGCGTGACATTGCTGCCAGAAGTTGTGTTTTCCATATCCGAAATTGCTCTCAGCAAAAGACCAACCCTGCGGTCGAGGGTGAAAACGCCATTGGTTTGTCTCCGGCCAAACTCTACGGAGATGGCCTGTCGCCGGTCTGAGCCTCCTACCATTTCGATCTCAAAAATTTGGCTTTGCACTTCGTCGGCAATCTCTTCGAGCGGTAGATCACATGTCCATTGAGCCGCACAGACAAATACGCCTGAACCTGCATAGGCGACAAAGAAGCCCCGGCCGATCAGTTGTCTGGAAAGCGCCTTGGCCACCAACGTAAGCACTTCATAGATGGCCCCAGGCTCCAACTCGAGTGAGAGATGTAGCTTCTCAAATTCACGTATTTTTACAGCGAATGACGTCGCAGAGAATGTTCTCGAGAATGGAATTTGAAGCATAAAATTGCTTAGCACCATGTAGTCGATGACGTTTGGGACCCCAAATATCGTAGCCGGCGCGCCCGAAGTCGATCCGGCGATTTCGTACACCTGCCGCTGTAGCGCACTGAATGCCTTTTTTCTTCGATCGGCCTCATGTTTCGCCGAGGCAACCTGGCGGGCCACATTGATCCTTGTAAGCAGCTCTATCTTATCAAATGGCTTAGTGACGTAATCTACGGCGCCTGCTTCGAACGCGCGGTCCATGTGAGAACGTTCGGTCAGCGCGGTAATCATAATGACTGCTGCGTCCTCATAGCCTGGCATCGACCGAATTTGCTTGCACAGTTCAATTCCGTCCGTATTGGGCATCTTGATATCCAGAAGGAAAAGATCGAACGGCACCATCGACTCTTTGATTTCTTCAAGTGCGATTGCAGCCGAGGTTGCGATCCTTGCCGGCGGAAATCCCAGACTGCCCAGTGTTGCGGACAAAACGGTAAGCTGTAATTCATCGTCGTCGACAGCCAGGATATTCACGTAAATCTTCCTTAGTCAATTTCTCATGCCCGACGTGCCTTTGCGCCATAGATGCTCAACGGCGAATCAAGACATAAGCTGCTCGGTTCGGCGATGCACCTACTAATTGTGGAAATTGCGCGACCTTAACGCTAGGATAGATTGAGCCCAAAAGATTTTGGGGGGGATAATCCCAAACTCCGGGTTCAGCGCTCCAAACGGACCTTCGCGCCTCTCATCGTTTGAAAGCAAACGATTGTCGACCAATGGATCGCTGTATCGTTGCCCTGACTGCATGCGGGTCCTTGGCAATGCCATGACGGTTCGTGTCTCGAATCTGGTGGAAATTCTCTGGCGGCGTTCTCCGAGCCTGGGGCTTTGGGCCAGATCAGGCCGCGAGGTCAAGGCTGATTGGAGCGACGGGCTGAGCCAAGGTTTCCCTGCCGTCGACCTTTCGCATGTGGATCTGGCCTGATGCCATCAGCGCCCAAAGGAGCATCGGCACGGTTTCGGTGCAGGGCAGCACGGTCTGGATCTTGATGCGGCGGCGGAATTCCTCGTTCAGCCGCTCAATGGCGTTCGTCGTCCGTGCCGATTTGCACTGCGATGGGTCCAGCTGGGTGAAGGTAAATAGCCGGTCCCCGGCCTCCTCCAAGCTGTCCGCAACCGCGCGGCATTTCAGACACCATTTGCGCAGGAAGGCTTTCCGACGTTTTTCGACCTCAGCGGCCGTTTCGGCGCAAATCATGTCGCGATAATCGTTTCCCAGCTCGTCGAGCATATGTTTCGGCGCATGGGCCAGCAGAGTGCGGTGCTTATGAACGGTGCAGCGCTGGATCGGCAACTCGTCGCCCCAGATCGCGACGAGCGCCGCCTCCAGCCCGGGCGCGCCGTCAACGATGACAAATTCCGGCCGCTCAAGGCCGCGCGCATCGCGGTCTTCGAGAAACTGGCGCCAGGCTGCCGTGCGCTCGCCACCCATGTTTCTGATGGAAAGCAAGACCTTCTGCCCATCCCGACGTTTGCCACTGGCCGCCGGCACCGAGATGTTCGTCGCCTTTCCGTCGATCCGTGTCTTGATCACGGTGCCGTCGAGGATCAAGCGCACGATGTCCTCGTCAGCCAGGCTGCGGGCGCACCATGCTTCCCAATCCACCTTCACCTTGCGCCACGCCCGGCTGACCACGTCCTTACTCACCGCCCCCTTGAACAGGGCAAACAGCGCCCGCTTCACGCGCTGCGTGTTCGTGCCCGAGAGATAGACGGACGCGATCAGCGCCTCGGCCGTCTTTGTCAGCCGCTGATAGCGCGGCGAGGCCTGTGATCTCCACTCACCAATCTTGCCCTTGTCGTCTTCGGTCCGGGCGCGCGGAACGCTGATCGTCTCGGTGCCGAATGTTCCCGTGATCTGGCGATCCCGACCGCCGTGGCGATACCCCTTCACCGGTCCGGCCTCCCGGCCATAGTGCAAGCGACCGAGAAAGCCGTCCAGCTCTTCGTTGAAAACAGCCTCGATCATGCCGCGAACGTTTGCGCGAATCCAATCCTCGATCAGGTCGAAGCCTGCGTCAGAAGCCAATAGCGAAAGCGCGCTGGTGTCTGTAATCTGAGTCATGGCGTGATCTCCTGTGGCGGTACCAGCCGCCGGTTGGGTGGGTTTTGGTTCACCCGAAGATTACGCTACCTTCAAATTCCACCAATCTCGCGACACGACCCCATGACGAATTTATCCCACGGTGCTTCCTTCCATTCTGCCGGAATGAAGCACTCTCCAGCCACTGAATTAAGCACAAAACGGCTACTACCCTCCTACCGTCGCAGCATCGCACGAGTCGGAAAATACTCGCCACGGGTCTCAAAACTTCGCTCTGCAGCAGATTGAATTTTCCGCATCTTGTTCCGACCACAATCCGGCCTGAAACGTGCCAACCCAGTGGCATAGATCCGATCCTGCATCACAGAGAAGAAAGCCTAGGCAATGAATGTCAGCGCAGCATACGATCAGATTTTTGGGGCGTTACTCGACGCTGATATTGCTTTCGCTCGTCTCCGTGAAAAGGGGTTGGAGCGATCGGATCAGGATCTGTCACGAGACCAAGATTATCTTCGACTGCACAAATCGGGAATGCACATTGCCTTGATTGGCGGCCAAGCTGCGATTCACGGTGCGATCGTGTCGATCTGCAGGCTCGACGGTCCCGAGCCCGACTGCAGCCAAATAAAAATTGCGCTAGAGCGCTTTTGGGCCGGAATGGGGAATTGGAAACATTGATCAACCATCTAGAAGACCAGGCGCCTATCGCGTCTTGCACCCACCGGTTCACCCGTCACATCAAATAAGGATTTACAACCTCAGCGATCTTGAATACTGACATAGAACCGCCGTAGGCAGTATTTTTGAGCGCTTGGGGACGTAGGACGAGATATGATTCTGGGCATAGTGCTGAGTGCGGTATTTTTCGGATTGACATTCGCCGCCGGCGTGTTGATTGCGGGCTATCCGATTTGGCTGGCATTTCTGGTTTATACGGGAGTCGGCACGCTATGCGCATTTCTTCTCATTCTGTGGGTCGCGCTGAGACCAAGGTTGAGTGACGCTAGATCCGAAAGGTCAAGCCAGAGGCGCCCGCGTCGGACAGGAAATGATAATTGTTCACCCCGGCCAGCCAGATGCCCGGTCGAGCGGCTACCTGGACATCGCACATGATGATGACGCGTCAGCACCAAAGAACAGCAGACGCCGCAGGGAGCGCTTACGCATTTTTGTCAACGCGCTGAGGCATAGGCTGCCGCCCGTCGAAAGCATTCCGGGGAACAAGACCGCGCCAGCCGGCAAAGTCGTTTCCCCCGGCGGGGTCCCCAGCGGCCGCGCAAGAACCGCAATGGCCGTGGCGATCAGCGTCTTGGCAGTCGAGAATCGTGAGTGTAGCCGAAGTGCAGCAAGGCACCTTTTTGATTCGATCCGATCAGCTGCCCCGCCTATGGGGTTTGCACGGGCAGTTGGCACGCTCGCCCGCGCCCCTTCGGATCTCCGGCAAGAGGGCGACAATGAGAAAAGCGGATGGCCGGAAGTCGTGGCTCAGTCCATTGCCCGATCATCCTTGACCTCTCATGCTGATCGGGTCCAAATCCCTATGCTCGGCGCGCGACAGCGGAGAGCTTCGTCCAGGGCCGAGACGCAACCCAAAATTTGCTCGACGCCACTGCATGCAGCTTTGGGTTGTAACGCTCGAAGGCATTTACGGAGAAAATTACGATGAACGATTCGCCAATCATATATGCATTCAAGAACATGCAGGTCCCGCTGATGATTGTCGGATCAGAAGGCCAAATCTCACATTGCAATGGCGCGACCGGCGACCTGTTTGGCTATGGCAGCGAGGAATTGACCGGACGGCCTGTTTCTGACGTCTTGCCGATCGAGACATTGGCAGAGTTGAACGCGTTTATCGAACCTCCCGCGATCGATGCCATCGTGAAGGGAATGATTGGCCGCAGCAAAAGCGGCAGTCCGGTTGTGCTCGGGGTCCACATCACAGCCTGGACCGACCGAGAACAGGGCCTGCAACATGCGCTGGTCCTGCGCGACATTTCCGCTGAACTGGCTGCCGACCAGATCACAAAAAAAGAACTGAAGCTTGCGCATAATGCGATAAAAGGCGCCAGAATTGGTGTCTTCGAATATGATACCATTACCGATACGATGACAGTTTCCGAGATTTGGCGCGACTTGCTGGGGCTGGCGTCATCGGATAACGTGGATATTGCGTTGGAATGGCGCACACGCGTGCATCCCGACGACTTGGGCGCGGCGCTTGAACCGCTCCGGCTTTGCGTGGAAGGTCTCAGCGAACGTGCCAGTTGTGAATACCGTTTACAGTCCCGCAATAAATCGCGGTGGCACTGGATGCGCACGGATCTGGCCATCGCCAAAAAAGATACGGCCGGAAATGTGATCCGCTTGATCGGTTCACTGACCGACATTTCCGACCACAAAACGGTCGAGAACGCGCTTCGTATGAGTATGGATCAGTTCCGGTCCGCCTTCGAGAATGCGCCGATAGGAAAGGCGATCCTCAGTCTGGACGGATCTTGGCAGCGGGTAAACGCGGCGCTGTGCGATCTGCTCGGATACTCGGAAGGAGCGTTACTGGCGACCAATTTTCAATCGGTAACTTACCCGGAGGATCTGGATGCGGATCTGGAGCAATTTGGTCAATTGGCCAGCGGCCATATCCCATCCTATCAGATGGAGAAACGTTATGTCCGGGGAAATGGCGCCGTCATGTGGGGGCTGCTCACCGTTGGTATGGTAAAAGACGCTGAGAGTAATCAAGGCCACTTCATAGCGCAGATTGTCGATATTACAGAACAACGGCGCCTGGACGAACTGAAGGGGGAGTTCGTCGCAACCGTCAGCCACGAATTACGAACACCGTTGACATCGATACTCGGGTCGCTATCGCTTCTGTCGTCAATGGACACCCAGTCCCTGTCCGACGAGGCGCAGCGATTGATTTTCATCGCCCAGCAGAATGGAGAGCGCCTTAGCGCCCTCATTAATGACATTCTGGATTTTGAGAAGTTTTCAGCCCGGCAGATGCGGCTTGCGCCATCGCAACAGCCCATCGCGGCGTTGATCGAACAGGCGATTTTGACCAATTTGGCGTTCGCAGACAACTTCGGCGTTCACTTTAAAGCTGACGTTCAGGACCGGGATCTGAGCGGAACGGTCGATCCGAAGCGATTTCAACAAGTGATGGCCAATCTGCTGTCCAACGCCGCAAAATTTGCCGACGAAGGCAGCACAATAGACATCGTTGCCGAAAAGCAAAAGAACGCAGTCCGGATCTCTGTGAGCAATCAGGGTGGCGGGATACCGGACTCTTTTCGCGGGAAAGTTTTCCAGCCGTTCTCTCAAGCCGCCCCCACCGCGACCCGTAGTCGGGGGGGAACCGGTCTTGGCCTTAGCATCACCAAGCAAATCGTGGAACAGTCGGGTGGCAAGATCGGTTTTGACAGTGCTCCGGGCGATAAAACAACGTTCTGGTTTACCGTTCCGATTGACACACCACAGAAGGATCGGGCTGCCTAACTGTTCCATCCCGGATGATCACATAGACCCTCGGCGATCCGCTTTTTTCATGGCACGATCAGTTCTGAGGGACATTCGGGAGGGGATACGACTATGCTGATCCATCTTCACAAGCAGGCGACGACGACGCCGAAGGCAGCAACACACCCTTGCAAGCGATGAAAGGTTGGCACAAACTCAAGCCGGAGTTGTTCAAGAAACAGCCCTACTACCTTCTGGGATGTGACAGCTAACCACTGCTCAAAGGGGTAGGGAAATGCGGGAGATTAGGGAAAAGGGCGGGTCACCTTCCCTCACCGCTGTCAAAACGAAAACTTACCGGCCGCGGCTCGCTTTGCTTCTTGATCGCTCGCGTCTCCGCACGCGCGATGGCTCGCTCGAAGGTTTGGCGGTCACCCTGTGTCTCGCTGGAATTGGGTCTTATCGGGTTTCCGACGGAAACCTCTATATCAAGCGGATCGCCATTATCGTATTCAGAGCCTTTTTCATCGAGCAGGTTTTGAATCTCGATTTCCAGCCCAATTGACGGATCAACGCTTGGTTTGCCAGAAATAACCACGAACGCCCCGTTTCCTGCATAAGCCATCATGTAGCCGCTGGACCGGAGGACATCGCTAATAGCGTCGGCCACTTCGGTGAGCGCGTAAACAAATTCTTCAGCTGACGCCCGTGCGCCGATCGCTTCGATCTGGTCTATCTTGACCGCGATGACCTGCGACCCTGCCAACCCGGCGCGGGACAGTTGCATCAAATAGTTTCCCAAGGCCGTATAATCGATGATGTTCTTTATTCCATCGATCCGCACGTCATCAGACTGACCGGATTCTTGGCCGGGGTTAGCGGGCCCAGAAAGTTCTTTGCCCGCACCGCCCGTCACTGCCGCATCCCGTCGCGCATGGACCAGCTGCTGCGCCATCCGAAGGCGCGCGCCCAGTTCGACCATGTCGAAAGGTTTAGAGGCGTAATCGGTTGCGCCCGCCTTGAACGCACGGTCGATATAATCCTTTTCGGTCATCGCGGTCAGCATGATGATCGGTGTCTTGCGATAAGCTGATAACGCGCGGACGTGGCGACAAAGTTCAATACCGTCCATTCCTGGCATCTGAATGTCAACCAAGAGGCAGTCGAAAGCCACATCAGAGCTTTTCAATTCATCCAACGCCAGTTGTGCAGAACTTACGGCAGTGACGTCCGGAAACCCGACTTTCGCCGATATCATCGGTATCAACTCAAGAATGAAAGTGTCATCGTCGACAGCTAGGATCTTCATGGGCCCGATCTTCCAACACGCAGTGTAACGTGCAAATGTAGCAATAGGTTCCGTTGACCTTTATTCAGCTAGTACATGGCAATCTCTACTCTCACGCCCAAGAACGATCCCGCAGCAGATGCCGCTACTGGCCAGAGATCAAACAAATCAGTGGCCCATCTATCATGCAAGGTAATTTTGCCCGCGTATAGGTGGTCTGGAATCCAAATGAAATGACTTTTCCCGCCCCCGACAACTTTCAGCTCAAGTTCATCAGATCACAGCGAGAGCAAGCACCGCCCTGCATTCTATTGTTCGAGCTTTTTACAACTCTGAATCGAACGTGGCCGGTTTGACCCTAGCTTGGACTTTCGCCAGCTCATTAGCGAAAGCCGCCGGATCGACAAGATGAACCCACACCATAAAATCACCAGTCGATGGGTGGAAAAACACATTCAGGAACGGCCGGCAGCCACCCAAGTCGGCGTTCCGATTAAATGTGACTCGCGGCCACCTGTCTTGCGTATAGAATCGAAAACGTCCGCCTGCTCCTTGGCTGGCATACATCTCGGAATCTTTGAACGTGCGCGCGACGGCCTAGCTGTCCATTTCTTCGGATAGGAGATTGCCGGCGGCATTCGCGCCATACATCTCGATGAGATCGATACAAGCCGCGCCATCATCATTCTGGTTGCCGGCCAGCTCCCATCGCCAGTTCGCGCTGAAATTGCCTAGATCCTCGTCTGTAGCTGTCGGCTCGCCATAGGTACCGAAGAAAGCCTGGCGAATAGACTCGACGGGCACATTCTTAGCCACGGGAATATTGCGCGCGATGCCGATCACCGGCTTTTCCGGCCGATCCGCAACGTGCAGCGCGAAGGTCTCGCCGTTGTCCAGCGCGACCAGCGTATAACGTTGCTGGACGTTCTCGGGAGTTTCGGGCTCGATATCGGCACGGTAGATAATCTTGCCCTTGGTGACAACCCGGGCAATTGCGTCGTTCAGCGGCATCCCGAGTGTCACGCCGACGATGGCAAGCTTACTTGCATCCGCTTCGGGGACGGCCGGTTTCGGGTCGGGCGGCACAACCTGCTCGGGCTCGGTCTGTTCGGGGACCGCCAGCGGCAAATCCTCGGGCCGGATGGCCGCCAGTTGCACCCCCGTATCCGTCGTTAGAGCCATGCCAAGGAAAGTGCCCTCCATAACCACGCAGGCGAATTCGTCCGGTATCCTGCCAGTCGTCTTGTTTGACCGTCTCGTCCCACTTGGTCCAGTCGAGCGTGTTCAGGTGCAGGACGTTGGTTTCACCATCCCCTGCGATCAGGTTCAGGCAGCGCGAAACGCGAACGCTTTTCTCGTCGAAGTCGATGGCGAAGACGTTGTCGCGCACATAGTCGATGCAGCGCGGCGGCTTGGCCTCCATGGTGAAGAGGTGGCTCTCTTCCTTGCCCATCGCCCGCATGATCTGCCGCCAGACGTGGAACATGCTGTGCACGGTGAACCCTGCCGAGCCGCAAGCGGTGTCGATCACCGTCTCGCCCTCTTGCGGGTTCATCATCTTGACGCACATGTCGATCACCCACCGGGGGGTGAAATACTGGCCCTTTTCGCCCTTTGACGATTTCGAGACCAGGTATTCAAAGGCGTCGTCGATCACGTCGAGGTTGGAGTTGAACAGCTTCCATTCCTCCAGCGAGCCGACGCAGACTTGCAGGTGGTCGGGAGACAGGCGGATGCGTTCATCGTCAAGAAAGACGCCGGGCCATTTCTTTTTGGCCTCGTCGAACAGGTTCTGGATCGCCACCTTCAGTTGCGCCGCCGTGTTCTGGTTGCGGAACCTATTGCCCTGGCGGCCCACCGGACGAAAGATCGGGCCGTCATTGCTACCGCTTGTCTTACGCGACGTTGCAAGAGCGGCAGGCCTCATCGCGGTACCGCCTTGTCCGAGTTACTCGCCAAGGATGCGCCCGATTGGAGCGTCGCAACCAGAGGCTGGAGCAGGCCATGCCCTGAGAATTTCCGAAGCCAGTCGCAGCAGACGCAAACGCGACTCTGATCCAACCCAATATCAAAGGCGAAATTTTCTATATCTAAAACAGTGTACTACAGGAAATTCACCAGATCTGTGCAGTCATGAGGTCCGGAGAATATCGGCCATGAGAGACCGCTTTCGGGCCTCATGGCCGGGATGCCAGTGCTCAGCCCCTCTCACACAACCCCCGAAAACAACGGAAAAATCCGGCCGCAGCCGGATCGGGAGAATGCTTTCGTGAGGGCAATTGGCGGACAGAGAGGGATTCGAACCCTCGAGACGGTTCCCCGCCTACACACTTTCCAGGCGTGCGCCTTCGACCACTCGGCCACCTGTCCGTGGCGGGGGTTTAACCGCAAACCGGTTGTGCTTGCAAGAGGATGTGGACTGAAATCGTTATTCTGGATCGGGTACGCCTGGCTTGTGTTGTCGCGTTGCCCGCCTTACCCTTGATGTGGCATCAGTGCGGGGGCGGCAGGCCAAGACTTCGGATCACGGATGCAACCGGGCAAAGAGATGCGGGCAGAACACGACGGTATGGAACATCAGACGCAGCGACGTGACAGCACAAGATTGCAGACGGTTCTTTTGGGAATCATCGCCTTTGCCTTGGTGCTGTTCATGTTGGTGGCCGCGCGCTTTATTCTGATTTCGTTGGCAATTGCCATCATCCTTTTCTCTCTGACCTCCGAAGCGATCAACGCGATTGCACGTTTGCACATCGGGCCGATACGGGTGCCGAACTGGTTGGCCTCGATCGTTGCGCTGGCGCTGATTGCGTCGGGGTTGCTGACGTTGACTGCGGTGCTGGTGGCGCAGGCCAATGAGGTTGTCACGATGGCGATCAGCTATGCCGAGCCGGCCCAGAGTGCGATCGCCGAGCTTTTCGGCTGGATGGGCGCCGACGTCGAGGCGGCGGTGCTGAATTCAATGAGGACAATCGAGGTGCCGGGCTATCTGCGCGCGCTGGCTGGACAGGCGGGGAATTTGTTATCGGCTGTCGTGCTGATCATCCTGTTTGTCGGTTTTCTCTTTGCCGAGAGGGTGTGGTTTTCAGCAAAGTTGGAAAACCTGATCGGCAACCCGGCGCGCGCGGCACGGGCGGGCGATGTGATCGGATCAATCATGCGACGGGTCAATCACTATCTACTGGTCAAGACTGTCGTCAGTGCAACCACGGGGGCGGCGGTTTACGGCATCTTCAAACTGGCGGGGTTCGATTTGGCGTTGCCGGTGGCCATCATGACCTTCACGCTGAATTTCATTCCCAGCCTTGGGTCGATCATTGCAACGGGCCTCGCGGCGCTGGCGGTCTATGTACAGACTGGCGACCAGCAGGCGACGCTTGCCGTCTTTGTCGTGGTGGGGATGCTGCAGTTCGTTATCGGGAATGTCATAGATCCGATGCTCATGGGGCGGGCACTGCGGCTATCATCCTTTGGGATCATTATTTCTTTGGCGTTCTGGGGGGCGGTTTGGGGTTTGCCGGGGATGTTTCTGGCGGTTCCGATCATGGTGGCGGTGATGATCGTGTGCGCGCAATCACCAACGCTGCGCCCGTTAGCGGTGCTGTTGTCGCGCGAAGGACTGCCCGAAGCCGAGGATTGACGCCGTGCTCGGGGGCGCTGCCCCCATCCCTTCGGTCCCCCCCGGAGTATTTTCACCAAAAAAAGCCAAGCCAGCCAGAGGCGGAGGGTAACCGCGCCATTGCCGCCGGCTACCTGAATTTTGAGCGCGGGGTGGGCCGGTTTTCGCGGGCCCACCTAGCGGAATGACGACCGACAAACGGCACAGTGCAGTGTCGACGATGTTGTGGCGGTGGCGGCGATCCCTATCTGGTTGCGTGATGCCGCAGTTGGGGGAGTGGGGGCGGCGCGGTGGGGCGATCAGATCAGGCTCATAGGGGGGGCTTGGGGGTTTCCGTATCCTTTCCAGCAGTAGTTTGGTCGCGCTGCGGCGCGGCGCTTGGGGTGCGCAGGGTTTCGGGGTTGCGCAGCCAGATGTCTTGTTGCGGGAAGGGGATCTCGATCCCTTCTTCGGCAAAGCGGCGCGCGATTTCATGGTTCATTTCCGATAGGACCGACATGATGAAATTCACATCCGACAGGATCGCCCGAATTTCAAAGTTGACGCTGTTAGCCCCGAAACTGACCAGATAGGCCCGCGGCTCGGGGTTCATCATCACCAACGGATGGTCGTGGGCTATTTCAAGCAGGATTTTTTCCACCCGCTTTGTGTCCACGCCATACGCAACGCCGATTGGCACCGTCACCCGGCCCGTCAGGTTGCCCCGCGTCCAGTTTGTCACCACGCCCGACACAAGGTCGGCGTTGGGCACGATCACGTCGGTGCGGTTGAAGGTCTCGATCCGGGTTGAGCGCACCGAGATTGCGCGCACGATGCCCTGCTGCCCGCCAACCTCGATCCAGTCGCCTTCTGAAATCGGCCGCTCAATCAGCAAAATGATCCCCGAGACGAAGTTCGATACGATGTTTTGCAGGCCAAAGCCGATACCGACCGATAGCGCGCCTGCGACGATTGCCAGTGAACTGAGATCAATTCCCGCAGACGATATTGCCAGGACCGCGGCCAGAAAAATCCCGATATACCCCAGCCCCGATATGATGGCGTTCTGCCCACCCTTGTCGATCTTGGTCTTGGGCAGGATCGAGTTGCGCAGCGCGCCCTGCACCATCCGGGTAATCATGTAGCCGATAGCAAAAACCACCGCGAAGGTCAAAAACACCGCAGGCGAGATATGCACCCCGCCCCATGAAATTCCGTTGCGGAAGGTGGTCCACAGATCGGCCAGATCCTCGGTTCGCATACCCCAGATCAGCGCCAGAAACGGCAATGAGGCCAAGGACATCATCAGCCCCAGCAAGACTGGTATCAGCCCTTCACGCCGACTTTCGTCGCCGCGACATATCAAGACATAAAGATCGGTCACAAAATCCTGAACCACCGCCAGCAGCGCCAAAAGTCCCAGCGACAGCAGCGCCGGCCAGATCAGCGCATTGGCGGCACTGATATAGCCGATCACCCCCAGAACAGGGGTGATGACCGAGATAACGATGACGGCATTTCCAAGCCAGAACAGCAGGTTGTAACGGAAAGCTGCATCAGCGTCCTGCGTGTTGCCAAGCCGTTTTTGCCGGCGCAATATCTGCCCCATGCGAAATAAAACCAGCGCGGCAAAGATCTGTAACGGCACCTCCAGCACAGAGATTGCAGCATCGGCCCGCAAGGCAACCTCTTGCGCCTTTTCCGCGCCAACATTTCCCGACCCACCCAGATAGTCCTGCGCACGCGGAATGATCCATTCCGACATCAGATGCTGAAGCCCCAGGGCAAGCCCCATCATCAGCGCATGTAGTCGCCCTTCGGTGCGGCGGTCTACGACAAGGCCCAGCGCACTTTCCGCACCCGACCGCGGTGGAAATATACGCGTGCCCAGCCACCGCGCAGCAAGCGCCATGAATAAGACCCACGGTAACAGATCGAACAGTTTCATCAGGATCGGCCCGAAAAAGGCCGTACTGGCAAAGGCTTTGGCCAATAGCATCGCGCCCAGCACCGGCAGCATCACCTGCCCCAGCGAAACGATCCCCGAGATCAGCCCGCGCCCGCGCATCGCGGTTTTATCAAGCAGCCATTTGGTCAGCCGCTCCATCCAGTGTCCACCGCGCAGCAGCAGCAGCAGGGCAACCACAACCAGCCCCGCAATCAACGGTGCATTGTTGCGCAGCGTGTCATAGTTGATCGGTCGCGTGAAACGCCAGACGGTTTCCTCATAGATCCACGCGCCCATCCACCGAAACAGCGACACTGCCGCAGGCCAATTGATCGGGTTCGCCGCCGAGGGTGACAGCCGCAGCAGCTTGTCTGCCTGGCGGTCGCGCATGATCCGGTCGATGTTGCGGATCAGCCCGTCCGCGCGGCTGGCGGCCTCGTCTGCGGTAATGCCGGGCGCCTGCAACTTGGCCAGCCGAGCGTTCAGTTCGACGCGGCGGGCGGCAATGGTGGGGTCTTCGGTCTCGCCCTCGGCGGGGGCGGGCCCCAGCGCGGCGATCTGTTTTTTCAGGGTATCGATCTGGTCGTTATTGGCACTTTGTGCCTCGATGAACTGATTGCGCGCCTTGACGATGTCCGCGCGAAGCTGGGAAAGGCTCTCATCCGTGGCGGTGGCTTTGGTGACGACAGCCTCAGCCGCCTTGGCGTTGACATCCCAGCTTTTGTAGTCTGGGCCGGGTGCCTCTTGTGCCGCCACCGGCAGCGCCAGAACCATTGCAATCAGGCAAAAGCGAAGAAACCTGATCATCCTGCAAACACCTCAGGAACATCACGGCCCCGACCATCAAGCCATGTTGGCACCGGCAGGCCCTTGGCGTGCAGGAATTCAGGGTTGAACAGTTTGGATTGGTAGCGTGTGCCATAGTCACACAGAATGGTGACGATGGTATGGCCGGGCCCCATGTCACGCGCCATACGCATGGCGCCCGCAATGTTGATCCCCGAAGATCCCCCAAGGCAAAGACCCTCTTCAGAGAGCAGATCAAACACGATCGGCAGCGCCTCGCTATCTGCGATGCGGCAGCTGAAGTCAGGGGTTATGCCCTCAAGGTTGGCGGTGATGCGGCCCTGCCCGATGCCCTCGGTGATGGAGCTGCCTTCGGATTTCAGCACGCCTTCGGTGTAGAATGAATGCAGCGCCGCCCCCTCGGGGTCGGCCAGCCCGACCTTTACGCCCTTGGGCTGAAGCGCCATTGCCAGACCCGCCAGCGTGCCGCCCGATCCCACAGCGCAGATCACGCCGTCGACCTTGCCGCCGGTTTGTTCCCAAATTTCGGGGCCGGTGGTTTCCACATGGGCCTGCCGGTTGGCGGTATTGTCGAACTGGTTGGCCCAGACCACCCCGTTGGGGTCGGTCCTGGCCAGCGCCTCGGCCAGACGGCCCGAATAGCGGACATAGTTGTTGGGGTTGGAATAGGGGGCGGCGGGCACCTGCACCAGCTCGGCGCCGGCCAGCCGCAACATGTCTTTCTTTTCCTGACTTTGGGTTTCAGGGATCACAATCACCGTGCGAAAGCCCATGCTGGCCCCGACCAGCGCCAGCCCGATACCGGTATTGCCCGCGGTGCCCTCGACAATGGTGCCGCCGGGCTTCAGCTGCCCCTTCGCCACCGCGTCGCGGATGATGTATAGCGCGGCCCGGTCCTTGACCGATTGGCCGGGGTTCATGAATTCGGCTTTGCCCAGAATGTCGCACCCCGTAGCGGCGCTGGCCTTTTTCAGCCGGATCAACGGTGTATTGCCAATCGTCGCTGCCAGATCGGTGCAGATGCGCATGCCGTCTCTCCCCGGTGTTGCAATGTTTGTTGGCCCAGACCTAAGGCCAAGCCGGCCCGGCCTCAACCCCCGCCAATAGCTTGTGACACGGCCCCTGCCCGCAACTCGGCGCGCTTTCGTGCTAGCCACAGTGCCAAAACCAACAGTGGCCCATTGTCAGCCTCGCCGCTAGTGACAAGATCCATCAGCGCCTCGAACGAAATCAGATGCGAGCGGATATCCTCGCCCTCGTCAGCCAGCCCACCGGGCTTTGCCGCGCTATCAGGAAGGTCTGCCAAGGCGATGAAACAATAGATATATTCAGACTTTGCCCCCGGCGACGGGTAAAACGAAGGTGCAGCATACATGCGGCCCACGGTCAGCCCCGCCTCTTCCACGGCCTCGCGGCGGGCGGCGGCCTCGGGGGTTTCCAGCGGGTCGACGCGCCCGGCGATGGGTTCAATCAGCCAAGGGTTCAGATCGCCACGCGCAAAGGCGCCGACCCGGAACTGTTCGATTACCAACACCCGGTCGCGGACCGGGTCATAGGGCAGAACCACAGACGCATCGCACGACACAAAGGCCGCACGGTCCAGCACCGGGCTATACCCCCCGGCAAACAACCGGTGAGACAGGTCATATTCCTCGACCGTGAAGAAATGCGCGTAAGCGGGTTCCGTGCGCTGGACGGTCACATCCCTTGGCGCGGCGCGGCGGCGCAGGCGCGCCGGTTTCTCGGCCCGCGCCCGCAACCGCGAGGCGGCGCGTGCCAACACCATCGGATAGCGCCACCGCGCAACCTCGGGGGGGATCCGGCCAAACCCGGCCATGAAATCGACCGCGGCCTCGGTTGCGATATCCCCCCAATGCGCCACCCAATCGGGCAGACGCCACAAGGCGGCGGGTTGCCATGCCCCCGGATCGCCAAAATAAACGCGTGCCGGATGTGGCCCGTCAACGGTGTTGACCAGAACTTCGCGGATATGAAAGGCAAAACCGGCCTCGTAATAATCCAGCCGCGCAGCCTCCGCATCACTGACATCGGTGACCAGCAGCCCCATCGCGCCCGCGCCGCCGGGGCAAAGCAGCGGGAACGTGCCATCGTCGCCAACCGCGCGCACCTCATGGTCGGGCAGCGTTGCAGGGGTCAGGCGCGGCAGGCGCCCCAATACCTGCACCAACAGGGGTGCGTGGCGCAAGGTGCCGTAAAAGAAATAACTTTTCATCCTAGCGCCACCGACGACCGGCCCATTCTGCGGCCATACCCGATAGGGCCCCCCCGACAATCAGCACGCCCAACACATCAGCTTGCAACACCAGTTTTCCAAATTCCAACCCCTGCCCCACCACATCAACGAGCGCATCGGTCGGGGCGTCATAGCGTTTGCGCAGCGCAAGTTTGATCATCTGCGCAAACCCCGAAACAACCAGCACCCCGATCACCATGAACAAGGCTCCGCGCATGCCTGTCTGCATACTGATCATGTTCCCCTTGCCCGTGCGCATCCCCACCACGAACCAACCGGCAGAAAAGCCGATGATACCGCCCACAACCGGCAAAAAATCGGCCTTGGCACCATAGGGAATATCAGGCAGCACCAGTGCGGCGGCAAGCACCCCGGTCGCGGCTAGAACAAGGGCGGCAAATAATTTGGCGGCTGTTGGCATCTAAGTGTTGGGCCTCGAATAAATAAATTGTGTTACATCGCAGTTTTGCCCGTGAAACGCGCCCGCGCAAGAGGCCAGATAGAAATTCCACATTCGGCGGAATCGCTCATCAAACCCGAGCGCGCGGATTTCATCCCAGCGGGCGTTGAACTGGTCAGCCCAAATCCGCAGCGTATGCGCGTAACCGTCGCCAAAGGATCGCCCCCCCAAGGGCTGCAACCCAGCCAGTTGTGGCAATTCCTGCATTACCGAAGGCGCCGGAAGCATCCCGCCAGGAAAGATGTATTTCTGAATGAAATCAGGTGCTTTTCGATATATGTTAAAGCGCCTTTCCTGAACGGTGATCGCTTGGATACAGGCCCGTGCGCCAGGTTTCAGCGCATCTGCCAGCACCGCAAAGTAAGTGGGCCACCACGCCTCCCCGACGGCCTCGAACATCTCGATACTGGCAACGGCGTCAAACTGGCCGGAAAAATCACGGTAATCTTGCAACCGAATACTGACCCGATCTGACAGGCCGGCCGCGCTAATGCGGGCCAAGGCATAGTCATATTGCGCACGACTGAGGGTCAACCCGGTCACCAGCAGGCCCCGTTCTGCAGCTGCGTATTCAGCAAATCCGCCCCAGCCGCAGCCTATCTCAAGCACATGATCCCCCGGCCTTACCGCCAGCGCATCCACTATTGCCGCGTATTTGGCGCGCTGCGCCTCGGCCAGCGTTTCGCCTTTGAGAGTGAAAAGGGCGGCGGAATAGGTCATCGACGGGTCCAGCCAAAGCGCGTAGAAATCATTTCCCAGATCATAATGTGCGGCAATGTTGCGGCGGGCCTGGGTGCGGGTATTGCCGCGCAGCCAGTGGCGAAACTGCTCTGCCGCGCGCACCACAGCCATGCCCGGAAACCCGTCATAAAGCGCATCATTGCCCGCGTGGACCAGTTCCATGAAAGCCATCAGATCGGGGGTGGACCATCCTTCATCCAGATAGGCCTCGCAAAAACCCAGATCGCCTTCTCGGATCAGGCGGGCGAACAGGTCCGGGTCATGGATGTGGATCTCGGCTTTCGCGCCCGGCCCCCCCTCGGCCCGAAAGCGGCGCCCATCGGGCAGGACAAAGTCGAGACGCCCCCGGTTCAGCCCTTTGACCACCGCAAACACCCGCGCGAAATAGCGTGGAAGGCCGCCGTGGCCCTCGGTCCCGGTAAGGGGCGTTTGGGTGACATCCGCCATCGTTTTTCTCTTTGCCTTTGACCGCAGAGGATAGCAGCGCAAGGATCACTTTTCGCGCGCCTCATAGGCCAACAAAGCGCGCGCGCGCCCGTCTTCAAGGGTAATTCGCGGTTCGGGGTAGGGTTGGCGGGCGTTCATGCCCCAGCTTTCGGGGATGGCGGCAAAGAATTCAGAGGCCGTCTGTGGCGGATCGCGCTGCCCCTCTGCAATAAAGCGGTTGCGGTATGTGCCCTCACGGTCAAACTTTTCTGCCTGACCTGCCGGGTTGAAGACGCGAAAATAGGGGGAAGCATCTGGCCCTGATCCCGCCATCCATTGCCAGCCCATCGCATTGGCGGCCGGATCCCAGTCGATCAGGGTATCTTCGAACCATTTCAATCCGATACGCCAATCAGTTAAGAGGTGCTTGGTCAGATATGAGGCCGCAATCATCCGGGCGCGGTTATGCATCGTTCCGGTCACATAAAGTTCGCGCATGGCCGCGTCTACGAAAGGCACACCGGTCATGCCGCGCCGCCAGGCCTCGGCGTCGGGGTTGTCACCGCGCCAGGGAAACGCGTCCCAGCCTTCACGCCAGTTCGCCTGCGAAAGCGCGGGATAATGATGGTAAAGATGCCAGGCAAACTCGCGCCAGACCAGTTCTTTCAAAAAGTGTTCGGCACCTGCGGCACCCTCGTATAATGCACGCCGCCCCGCATGCCACACGACCAATGGCGAAATTTCACCATAGGTCAGGTTTTCCGACAGGCCCGAAGTCGCGTCCTGGGCGGGAAAATCGCGCCGTTCCTTATAGGTCTGGATGCGCGTTTGCACAAAATTCGCAAGCCGCGCCTGTGCTGCCGCCTCGCCTATCTGGGCATGGCGGGCAAGCACCGCCGCCCCACGCCGCATCTGCGCCCCCATCGCCCAATCGGCCAAAGCGTCAGACGGGGGCCACAGCTCTGGCGCACGGATTGTGTGCGGCGCGGCCTGCGGCTGTGCCAGATCACGCCGCCGCACCGAATTCCAATAGGGCGTATAAACACGGTAGGGGCCACCCTGCCCCGTTGTCACGTCCCAAGGTTCAAAGAGTAGCGCCCCTTCAAAACTGCGCGCTTCGGTTCCCGCAGCTTGCAAGCCAGCCTTCAGCGCTGTGTCACGCGGCCGCCACGCCGGGTCATAGCTGCGCGACCAGTATACCGAGACTGCGCCAACCTGCTTCACCAGTTCGCGCAAAACCGCGCCCGCCGGTCCGCGCCGCAAGATCAGGCGGCTGCCAGCGCGGGCCAGCGTTTCGGCAAACCGCGCCACGCCCTGCCCCATCCGCCACCGCGCGGCCGCCCCCAGTGCGGCCACCGCTTCATCATGAATGAATACCGGTATCACCGGCCGCCCCGAGGCCACCGCCGCCGCCAATGCCGGGTGATCCAACAGCCGCAGGTCGCGCCGCAGCCACAATATGATCGGACGTTGGGGCATGCCGTCTCCTTTTTGACAGGGTTACGCGGCAAAGGCAGTATCGGATCATCTTTTGGTGCGCCCCAGGTGCTGCGCCCGTCCAAACCTGATGCCACCTCAAAGGGTAGCGTCCAGCCCCTCTATCAGGCGTGCCACATCATCAAAGCTGGTATAATGCACGAAAGACAGCCGCAAAACGCCCTGCGCTGGGTCAATGCCCATCGCCTCCAGCGGGCGGCGGGCGTAGAAATCGCCAGCGCCACAGTTGATGCCGCGCGCGGCCAGCGCTGCGGCCACGCCATCAGGTGCGCGGTCCAGCGCAACGGCAACAGTCGGCGCGCGCCGGGCCGCATCGCGCGGCCCCAGCAGCCGCAAATCATTACGGGCCGCCAGATGATCCAGCAGCGGTTGCAACAACGCCGCCTCATGCGCGCGCATCAGATCATGGACCCGGGCGCCGCGCGTGCGGGCATCGGGCTCGGCGCCAAAGTGGTGATCATGGAGCGCGTCGATATAGTCAGCGATACCGGCCGAGGCCGCAACCTGCGCGTGATCCGGCCCCGCGGGGGTAAAGCGTTTGTAAAGCGTATCAGCGTTGAACCAATGCCCCTGCGCGGGCAGTTTTTGCGCCAGTTCGCGCCGTATCACCATGATGCCCTGATGCGGGCCATACACCTTGTAAGCCGAGAAAAGGTAGATATCGGCCCCCAGCGCCCCCACGTCCGGCAGGCCGTGCGGCGCATAGCTGACCCCATCAACGCAGGCAAAGGCCCCAGCCTCGTGAACCATTTCGACGATCTCGGCCACCGGGTTGATTTCACCCACCACATTCGAGCAATGCGGAAAGCACACCAGCCGCACCCGGCCATCGGCCAGAAGATCGGCCAGCCGCGCCGGGTCCAGATGCCCTGTCGCCGGGTCAACGCGCCATTCGCGCACATCGACCCCGTCCTGTTCCAACCGCCGCCACGGGCCGGAATTGGCCTCATGGTCCTGGTTCGTCACGATAATCGCGGCCCCCGGCTCCAACCCGCGCAAAAACGCCTGCGCCAGCACATAGGTATTGGCGCTGGTCGAGGGGCCAAAGCTGACCTCGTCCGTTTCCACCCCCATCAAGGCCGCCAGGCGGGTGCGGGCCTCGTCCATCTCGTCGCCGCCCAGACGCGAAGCCTCATAGGGGCCGTAGGGTTGAACCTTGCGGTTGATATAGAACCGCGTCAGCCGATCAATCACCGGCGCGCAGGCATAACTGCCCCCGGCATTCTCGAAAAATACCTGATCGCGTAGTTCAGGCGATTGAAAGGCGGGAAACTGGCTGCGCACATAACGCAGATCAAGGGAGGGCATGGGCATCAGGCGGGGCTTTCATCGGCGGTGCAACAGCGCACGCGCAAAGAAGGCCCGATCCGCCCGCAGGCGTCAAGACCCCGCCCGATTGGGTGTCACGACGCGATGTGTAGACGAGTTTTGACTTGTCGGGGCCATTTTCACGGACTAGCGTTATACAAAACATCTCTAAAACAACAGGAAGATCATGAAACTCCACTCTATGCTGCTGACGACCGCTGCGACACTTGCCATCGCGCTTCCCTCATTGCCTGCCTTTGCGGCTGATCCTGATTTGCTGGTCTTTGACTGGGCCGGTTTTGAAGAGCCGGGGCTTTTTGCCACCTACACGGAAAAATACGGCACCGGGCCAAGCTATGCTTTCTACGGCGACGATGACGAAGCCTATCAAAAGATCGCCTCGGGGTTTAAGGCTGATGTGGCGCACCCCTGTTCGCAGATGGTATCGAAATACCGCGACGCGGGCCTGATCGAGCCTTGGGATGTATCAAAAATTCCTGAATTTGCCAATATCGACCCGATTTTCCTGAACAGCCCGATTTTCAAGGATGAAAGCGGCGTCTGGTATATCCCGGCCGACTGGGGCGTGACTGCGGTTGCGTATAACCCCGACCAGGTCCCCGCCGAAGACGTCGCCACGCTTGATGTGTTCCTGAACCCCAAATATGCTGGGCGCACCTCGATGCCCGACAGCTCGGATGACGTTTGGGCGCTGGCCTATCTGGCCACCGGTGTGACCGACTGGACCAATATCAGCGATGAGCAGTTCACCGCCGCTGCCGATTGGCTGCGCAAGGCCCATGCCAACATTCGGTCTTACTGGTCCGATCCGGCAGAGATGTCGCAGATCATGGCCTCGGGCGAGGTGCTGGTTGCCTGGTCCTGGAATGATGGCGTCACCTTTCTGCGGCAAGACAATTACCCCGTTGCCTACCAGCGGGAGGCCAAAGAAGGGTCATCCACTTGGTTTTGTGGTTTCGTAAATCTCAAAAACGGGCCGGGATCCGAGGAAAAAGCCTATGATTTCATCAATTCGTGGCTGCGCCCCGAAGCTGGCCCCGAACTTATGAAGGCGATCGGCTACGGGCACTCCAACACCAGAGCAATGGACCTGATTTCAGACGAAGAGCGCGAGAACGCCGGTCTGGCCGAAATATCGGCGCCGATCCTTTCACAGGTTCCAAACGATCCTGGCCTGCGCGAGCGTCAGTTGGCCGAGTTCGAAAAGATCAAAGCCGGGTTCTGACGCCCCGCAGCGCAAAATGGTGACGCCGCCACAGGGCGTCACCAACCGCTAAGGGCGCTTTTTGGGGCGCCCTTGTCCGTTTGGGGGTAGCCCATGGGCGCTGTGCCACGTCTTTCATTTTACTTGCTGGCACGCCGCCGGTCATTTATTTTTGACGCATGAGCACGCCCGGCCCCATTCCCTCACGGGCGGCGGCCCAAGGTTCCGTCGCCGCGCCGTGGCCCGCCCCGACGGTTTTCGGGACGCGGTGCTTTAGCTGTGCTCACACCGGGGCTTTGCCCATAGGGCCGGCCTGCAGATGGCGCGAAAGGACACGGGATGAGCAGCCTGCGCGATATGTTTCTGGCGATGATTGCCGCCGTGATCCCCGGCTTTGGCGTCGATACTGCCCCGGTTTATAACGGCTATCTGGAGGCGGACTATGTGCATGTCGCCCCCTTGGGCGCAGGCCGGATCCTGACCATTGACACGGCCGAGGGTGACAGCGTCACCGAAGGTCAGGTGCTGGTCACGCTGGATGACACCAGCCAGACCGCCCAAGCCCGCGCCGCCAAGGCCGGGGTCGCGCTGGCACAGGCCAATCTTGAGAACCTGCAAACCGGCAGCCGCGATGCCGAAATCGCGGTGATCCGCGCCTCTATCCGCAAGGCCGAGGCTGACCGGACCCTGGCGCAAAGCACGCTGGGGCGGTCCTCGCAATTGCTGACGCAAGGGCGCGTGCCCCCCGCGCAGGTTGACCACGACCGCGCCGCCCTGGCCAGCGCCGACGCACAGATCGACCAGTTGACCGCCCAGTTGAAGGTCGCGCAACTGCCCGCCCGCGCAGCCCAGCGTGTCGCCGCCGAGGCCGCGCTTGAACGCGCCCGCGCCGAGGCGGATCTGGCGCTCTCGGGCTTGCGCGACCGCACCCTGCTGGCCCCGGTATCTGGCCGGGTCGAACGGATCTATTATGAGCCGGGCGAGGTCGCCGCCAGCGGCGCGCCGGTTCTGTCGATTCTGCCGCCGGGGCAGATCAAGGCGATTTTCTTTCTGCCCGAGGGGGCGCGATCAAGCTTTTCGGTTGGCGACCGGCTGGGGTTAAGCTGCGATGGCTGCCCAGACGGCATCCGCGCCACCATCACGCGGCTGGCCTCGGACCCGCAATACACCCCACCGATCCTTTATTCCCGCGACGAACGCGCCCGGCTGGTCTTTCGCGCCGAAGCGGCACTGACCCCCACCGACGGGCTGCTGCCCGGCCAGCCCATCACCCTGGCGCCCGCACCATGAGCGAGGATCTGGCCATTTCCGTGCGCGGGCTGACCAAGATATTCGGCACCCGCCGCGTTGTCGACGATTTCGACATGGATGTGCCTCGCGGCGCGATCTACGGCTTTTTGGGGCCAAACGGTAGCGGCAAGACCACCACCATCCGCATGATGTGCGGCCTGCTGATACCTGACGGCGGCACCGGCCAATGCCTTGGGTTCGACATTCTGCGCGAGGCGCAGGCGATCAAGGAACAGGTCGGCTACATGACGCAGAAATTCTCGCTTTATGAGGATCTGACGATCCGCGAAAATCTGGATTTCATCGCCCGGATGTTTCAGATGACCGACCGCCGCACCAAGGTTGCGCAAGCGCTGCGCGATCTGGGGCTGGCCGACCGCGCGGGGCAACTGGCCGGCACGCTGTCGGGCGGGTGGAAACAGCGACTGGCGCTGGCGGCCTGCATGCTGCACGATCCGCAGCTGCTGCTTTTGGACGAACCAACCGCCGGCGTGGACCCAAAGGCCCGGCGCGATTTTTGGGACGAAATTCACCGCCTTTCGGCGCGGGGTGTCACGGTTCTGGTTTCGACCCATTACATGGATGAGGCGGTGCAATGTGATTTCATCGCCTATATCGCCTACGGCAAAAAGCTGATCTCGGGTCCGGCGCAGGATATTCCGGCAATGGTCGGGTTGACCACATGGCGCGTTGAGGGCCCGGCCATTTCTGCACTGGAGGACCGTTTGCGCGCCACCCCCGGCGTTGATCAGGTGGCGCGCTTTGGCGCGATGCTGCACGTTTCAGGCAAAGACAAGGCCGCCTTGGCCCGGGTGGCAACGGCTGAACGCGCGCGCGGCCAACACCAATGGCACGAACAGTCGGCTGGGCTGGAAGAGGCGTTCATCTATCTGATGGCCGGGGCTACCGACAATTTCATCGGCGCCCCCGCGGCGGCGGGCGAATGATGGGCTTTTCGCTGGCCCGGTTTGGCGCGGTGCTGGTCAAGGAGTTCATCCAGATGCGGCGTGACCGCATCACCTTTGGCATGATGATCGGCATCCCGATCATGCAACTTTTTCTGTTCGGGTTTGCGATCAACTCTGACCCGAAACATCTGCCCACGCTGGTTGAGATGGCCGATCAGGGGCCGGTCACGCGGGCGGTGCTGATGGCGATGAAAACCTCGGATTATTTTGACTTTGAGGGGATCGTCACCGACCGCGAGGCGGGCGACCGGGCGCTGCGCGACGGTAGCGCCAATTTTGTCGTGGTGATCCCGCCGGGGTTTGAACGCGATGTGATGCGCGGCCTCTCGCCGCAGATCCTGCTGTCTGCGGATGCGTCGGACCCGTCAGCGGCGGGTAGCGCCGTGGCCGCCATTTCCGGCATCGTCGCCACCGCAATGGCGCAGACCCTGACCGGGCCGTTACGCGCCGCGGCGGCCACGCCTGCGCCGTTTTCCGTCACCGTTCACAAGCAATTCAACCCCGAGGGACGCACCGCCACCAATATCGTGCCGGGCCTGCTGGCGATTATCCTGTCGATGACCATGGTGATGATCACCGCCGTCGGCATCGTACGCGAATCCGAAAAAGGCACGATGGAGACGCTGATCGCCACCCCCGTGCGCCCCGCTGAGGTGATGCTGGGCAAGATTATCCCCTATATTCTGGTCGGTTATGTGCAAACATTGGTGTTCCTACTGGCCGCGAGGGTCATTTTCGATGTGCCGTTCCTTGGATCAAGACTCGCATTTTTCATCGGCTTCAACCTTTATATCGTGGTCAACCTGGCGCTGGGGTTTCTGATTTCGACCGTGGCGCGATCACAGATGCAGGCGATGCAGATCTCGTTTTTTCTGTTGTTGCCAACGGTCCTTTTGTCGGGGTTCATGTTTCCATTCGCGGGAATGCCCGCTTGGGCGCAGGCGATCGGAAACGCGATTCCGGCCACGCATTTCCTGCGCCTGACCCGCAAGGTGATGCTGAAAGGGGCCGGGCTGGGCGATATCGGTTTCGATCTGGCGGCGATTGCGGCGATCATGCTGGTGATCGTCGCGGTGGCGCTGAAACGCTATCGTCAGACGCTGGATTAAGCGGTCCTTGCAGTGCGCCCCCGGCCCCCCTATATTGAGGGTGTTCGGGGCTTGCTTCGGACTATGGACATAAACGCGCTCGTAATAAGCGGATCGGACCCGGGGGCGGTACCCGGCGGCTCCACCAACAGTCCCTCATTGGGGGCGGAGGGGGCCGAAATAGGATCGACGAACGTCTAAAGGGGTTATGCTTTGTCTCGGTGAGCTACTACCGTTATCGGTGCAAAATGTACAGTTGCCAATGACAACCGTGCTCCGGCAATGGCTCTTGCTGCGTAAGCAGTTCGGGTCGCCGAAACTAAGCCCTTGCGCCTAGCCGCGTAAGGCGGGGTTCGCAGGTACCTGGCAACAGAAACCTGCACTTTTCTTCCTTGTTCACGGCCGGGTGCCTGGTTTCATCACCGCGCCTGCCGTAACGTCAACTTATTCCGCGAAACACCGCCGCCGCCTCTTTCCTTCGAAAACGAATCCCCTATGCTGGCGCGGCCAACAGACACATAACAAAGGCCGGTTCATGACGCGCAGCATTGACTACGGAAACCTGATGCATCGCGCGATGCGCGGACTTATCCAGACGGTTCTGACGGATGTTTCCGAAAGCGGGCTACCCGGAGAGCACCACTTTTTCATTACCTTCGATACCCGTCACCCCGATGCCGAACTGGCAAACTGGCTGCGCGAACGCTATCCCGAAGAAATGACGATCGTCATTCAGCACTGGTTTGACAACCTGACAGTGACCAACGACGGCTTCACGGTCACACTGAATTTTGGCGACAACCCCGAACCTTTGTATGTTCCGTTCGATGCCGTGCGCACATTTGTCGATCCATCGGTGGAATTCGGCCTGCGGTTCGAGACACAGGATTATGATGACGAAGACGGGGATGAGGCTGAGGAAAGCCCCGATGACACCCCCAAAGACCGCGCCCCGCGAAGCGACGCAGAAGTGGTCAGTCTTGACAAATGGCGTAAATAACCCATACCGAGTGTGATCGGCACCCGATCACGGGTGGCGTCAGGGCCCTGGAGGGCTGATGAACGATCTAACAGTGTTTTTGGGCCAGATGATCCGCCGACCCGGTCAGGTTTCGGCCCTTGCGCCCTCGTCCAAACGTTTGGCGCGGGCGATGGCGGCGGGGCTTGGCCCGCAGAGCGGCCTTGTGGCCGAACTGGGCCCCGGCACAGGCAAGATCACTCGTGCGATCCTGGAAACCGGCCTGCCATGCGAAAACCTGACAGTATTTGAGTTGAACCAGGTCTTTTGCCGCAGACTGGCTGCTACCTTTCCGGGTCTTCGAATTGAAAACAACCCCGCGCAGGACATGCAGGCATTGGGGCTGAATGGGCTGGATGCGGTAATTTCGGGCTTGCCGCTGTTGTCGATGTCGCCGTGGTTGCAACACTCGATCGTGGATGCGGCCTTTGCGTCGCTGAAACCGGATGGCGTTTTCGTGCAATTCACCTATGGCCCGCGCCCCCCGCTTGACCCCGGGGTGCAACGGGATCTGCACCTGAAGGTTGATCGCGGCCCGCATGTACTGGTCAACATACCGCCGGCACGCGTTTATCACTATAGACGTAGCTGATAGCGGTATACCGCCGCATACCGATTGCAAAAACCAACCGTTCCACTTATGAAGCCCATGACATTCTCAGGAGGCTTGCCCATGACCGCCACCCGCACCGAAACCGACAGCTTTGGCCCATTAGACGTACCCGCCGATAAGTACTGGGGCGCGCAGACACAGCGCTCGATCATCAACTTTCCGATCGGTTGGGAACGCCAGCCCGTGGCCATCGTGCGCGCGCTGGGGGTGATCAAGAAAGCCTGTGCCGAGGTGAACATGGCCACCGGCGCCATCAGCGCCGATCTGGGCAAGGCGATTTCGGCAGCGGCGTCCGAGGTGATTGAGGGGAAGTTCGATGACAACTTCCCGCTGGTCGTCTGGCAAACCGGGTCCGGCACGCAAAGCAACATGAACGCCAACGAAGTCATTTCAAACCGCGCGATTGAAATGATGGGCGGCGTGATGGGTAGCAAAAAGCCGGTTCACCCGAATGATCATGTGAATAAGGGGCAATCTTCCAACGACACATTCCCCACCGCGATGCATGTTGCTATCGGGATGATGGCGCGCGATGTGCTCTTGCCGGGTTTGGAAAAACTTCATGCAGCTTTGGCCGCCAAAGCATTGGAATTCAAGGATATCATCAAGATCGGCCGGACCCACACCCAGGACGCCACACCATTGACGCTGGGTCAGGAATTCAGCGGCTATGCGCATCAGGTGGCACAAGGGATCATGCGGGTAAAGAAGATCCTGCCCGAGATTTATGAGTTGGCCCAGGGCGGCACTGCCGTTGGCACCGGATTGAACACCAAAAAGGGCTGGGATACCGCCGTTGCGGCAAAGATCGCAGAAATCACCGGCCTGCCCTTTGTCACCGCCCCCAACAAGTTTGAGGCACTGGCTGCGCATGACGCCATGGTGATGTTTTCGGGCGCACTGAAAACCGTGGCGGCCAGCCTGTTCAAGATTGCCAATGACCTGCGGTTGCTGGGCTCTGGCCCGCGTTCAGGTCTGGGCGAACTGATCCTGCCGGAAAATGAGCCGGGATCGTCGATCATGCCGGGCAAGGTCAACCCGACCCAGGCTGAGGCGCTGACAATGGTCTGCGCCCATGTGATGGGCAATGATGCGGCTGTAGGCTTTGCCGGGTCGCAGGGCCATTTCGAATTGAACGTCTACAACCCGATGATGTCTTATAACGTCTTGCAATCCATGCAACTTTTGGGTGATGCGGCGGGATCATTCACCGATAACATGGTCGTCGGCACACAGGCCAATATCGCGCGAATTGAACGCCTGATGAAAGAAAGCCTGATGCTGGTCACGGCCCTGGCCCCCACCATCGGCTATGACGCGGCAACCAAAGTAGCCAAGACCGCCCATAAGAACGGCACCACATTGCGCGAAGAGGCGATCGCGCTAGGCTATGTCGATGGCGAAACCTTTGACCGCGTTGTGCGCCCGGAACTGATGGTGGGCCCCGAGGCTTGATGCCCAAGGTTGTCAACCTGAGGCAAGCGAAGAAGGCCCTTGCACGACTTAAAAAAGGCGCGCAAGGGTCTGAAAATGCATCTAAGTTTGGTAGAACCAAGGCGCAGAAGCTATTAGAGAAAGCCACAGCAGACCGCGCCCACACCACCCTTGATGCCCATAAGCGGGAAGACCCATGAACCGCCCGGTCAAACACTCTTTGACTTTGGGCGGTCATCGCACCAGCGTTTCTCTGGAAGATGAGTTTTGGGCAGCCTTTCGCGCAATAGCCGCCGCGAACAACAAAGGTATCAATGAGTTAGCGGCCGAAATTGATGCAGAACGCGGCATGGATATGGGCCTTGCCACGGCAATCAGGCTGTTCGTGCTGCGCTGGTATCGGCAGCGCGCCGATCAAACGTTCAGCGGACTGTAAAGCGCCTGGCGTAGCCGTGTGGCCTCTTCTTGCGCGGCAATCTCGGTTTCGGTCAGCACTGCGGCATTTGGTTGCGTCAGATCGTTTGAAAAAAGCGATTGAAGTTCCTCACGCGTCAGACGCTTTGCCTCGGCCGCAGATGTTTTGGCGCTACGGATTCCAACGAAACGCCACGCGGGAAACGCGATACGAAACCATGTAATACGGCGGGCCCGCTGGTCAGACGGGTAATTGGCAGAGCTGATTTGACGAACCATCGACATCCCCCAAGATGCAATACGCTGGCAGGCGCAGATCCTAACGACTCTTTTATAACCGAGCCTTGAAGATCAGTCTCATGGGAAATCGGCGAAAATCTGCCGAGATGCCGATCCTATCTGAGGATAATCAGATAGCGCATTGATATATATAAAAACTATAAATCTAATGACGTTGCGTCATACGGTAAGGCGGCGCGCACCTGCGCCTCACAATACGCGGTCAGATCCTTGCGAGAGAGAAAATCGCGCACCAAAACCGGTGCATGAAAGACAACCTCGACCGAACCCTGGCGCGGTGTGACCAGGACTTTCATGAAATGTGACCCGAACGCCATATCGCCCCACCATCCATAAAACCGCGCATCCGCCCCTTCTGGCGCGCGGTAAATGACGGTGATGGGTTGGATGCGAAAATCCTGCGCCACCCCCTGGTCATAAAACGGCGCGAAAAGTGTGGACTTGAACGGCTGCACCCTAAGCCCGTCGGTCGAGGTGCCCTCGGGAAAGAACAAAAGCCGATGTCCGGCACGGATCCGGGTTCCCAGCAACGCCTGTTGCGCCTTGGCATCGTTGCGATTTCGGCGGATAAAGACGGTCCCGGTCGCACGGGCCAGCCAGCCAATTACCGGCCAATCCGCCACCTCGGCCTTGGAAACAAAGTAGACGCGCTGGCAGGCATTGAGCGCAAAAATATCCAACCAGGAACCATGATTGGCAACCACCGCCCCGATATTGTCGATAGGTTGCCCGATGATGTGGTACCCGATCCCCATGATCCGAAAGGACGTGCGGCACACGGCTTGGGTGATGTGCGGCGTCCACGGGCGGTTATCGCCATGCACCGGACGTTCTACCAGACGCAGCGCCAGCAACGCCAAAAGCCCGCCGTAGGTAACACAAAGAAGTGCGCCCCCACGCAATACCCCCAGCCCAACCCCCAGTGGCCCCGGCCGTGGGCCTGGGGCGGGTTCACCGTCACGCCACGTCGTCATACCCCGTCTCCGTGGCGGCGAGTGTAAAACCTATGGTGGCGTTCGCTCATTGCCGCCGTGTCCATCATCACCAATACATCGGTGGTGTTGAACGGCAAATCAAGATACGCCCCCTCGCCCACCGTGCCCCCCAGTCGCAGATAGGCTTTGATCAGCGCGGGCATTTGCACCATCGCGGCGCGCCGGTCCAGATCGGCGGCGGGGACAAGGTCCATGCGCTGAAAATGCGCCGCGCGGGCCCGGACCCGCAAGGCAGGGGGCGCAAGGTGATGATGATGCAGCCAGGCCAACGGCAGCTTGAGCGCCTCGATCTGGGTGCCGTGAAAGCTGGCGACGCCAAACAGGATTTCAATGTTGTGATCCAGCACATAGCCGGCAAGCGCGTTCCACAACAAGAACATCCCCGCCCCCCCCCGATAATCGGGATGCACGCAGGATCGCCCCAATTCCAAAAGGCGGCGGCCGGAAGCCCGCAAAAGGCTCAGATCATATTCACTGTCGCAATAGAAACGCCCGAATTCCCTGGCACGCGCCCCGGTCAGCAGCCGATAAACACCCACCACATGATCCAATGTCGCCGCATCCCGCCGGGTGTCCACAAGGATCAAATGGTCATAAACCGGGTCGAATTCGTCCTTTTCCAACCGGTCTTGATGATCAACCCAAGGGCCATCCCCCCCCAGCTCCTCAACAAAAACCATGTAGCGCAACCTTTGGGCGGCCAAAAGGTCGCGCGATTCTGTCGCGACGCGGATTTCGAAGTAGGAGGTGTCGGGTGTCATCTGCCTATGCCTTCGCGGCCTGCCGGGCGGTCTGATCTGGTTTTAGGCATCCCGAGGTGGCTTTGCAACCGGATGCCGCGAGGGTGTCTGACCTGCCACAGGTGCGGAAATATGAATAGGTTTTGGGTTGAGATGCAATTTATAGGTGTATAGTAGGCGGTGTTTCAAGCCAAGATTGTTAAGGGGTTATTAACTTTGATCCGCGATGACAAGGATGAGGGCAACACGTCGCCCGTCAATGACCTTTTTGCCGGCATGTTCAAAATTGACCGTAATCCTGTCGCCAACGCGCGACTGCACCTGCCCGAGGCCCCAGTCCGGCGCAGCGGGGTTTTGAACGATCATGCCGGGTTCGAGAATGCCGTTCAGGCCCATAGGATTTGGATCATTCAATGACATTCAATGCTGCTCCTTCGATGTGTTCCGACCAACTGATCCCAAACTCCACGGATGTGGTGGCGCTTGTCGGATCCCGGCTTTGCCACGACCTTATCAGCCCATTGGGGGCAATCGGCAATGGGGTGGAGCTATTGACGATGTCGGGCACGGAAATGAGCCCGGAACTACAACTGATCGCGCAAAGCGTGGCCAGCGCCAATGCCAGGCTTAAGTTCTTTCGGGTGGCCTTTGGGCAGGCAGCGGTGGACCAACGCCTGGGACGCCCCGAGATCGTTGCCGTGCTGGCCGGTCTGGCCAAGGGGGGTCGCCTGGATTTTGACTGGCAAGCCGAGGGCGATCAGGCACGGCGCGACGTGAAACTTTGTTTTTTGGGGGTCTTGTGCCTGGAGGCGGCCCTGCCGTGGGGCGGGCTAGTGACGATCTGCAGCACTGGCGGCAACTGGCGTTTGACCGCCGAGGCCCGCAAGACCAAGCCTGATCCCGCGCTATGGCAGCGCCTGGATGGCGGTGAAGGGCCCATTGGCCCTGCGCAGGTCCAGTTTGCGCTGCTGCCAGCCGAGGCCGCACAGCAAAGACGCCAGATTGCCTGGGAGGTTGGCGAGACATCGGCGCAGATCACGTTCTGAAACGCCAGGCCCGCGGGGGGCGCTGCCCCCCGCACCCCCCGGAGTATTTTAACCAAACAAAAGCAGCTATTTGCGCACGGTTCCGTCGCCGGTGACAAGATATTTGAACGAGGTCAGCTGTTCGGCCCCGACAGGCCCGCGCGCATGCAACTTGCCCGTGGCAATCCCCAATTCCGCGCCCATGCCGAATTCTCCGCCGTCAGCAAATTGGGTTGACGCGTTGCGCATCAAAATGGCCGAATCGAGCCGCGCGAAGAAGCGTTCGGCCGTGGTGTCATCTTCGGTCAGGATCGATTCTGTGTGGTTGGAGCCGTATTTGCGGATATGCGCGATTGCGCCATCGACCCCATCCACCAGTTTGGCCGCGATGATCATGCCCAGGAATTCGCGTCCGAAATCATCTTCTTGCGCCAGGGTCGTGCCGGGAATCTGTGCCAGATCGCCGGCGGCGCGGACTTCAACCCCGGCGGCCAGAAGATCGGTGATCAGAATCGGGCCGTAAGCTTCATGAAACCTGCGGTCTATCAGCAGGCATTCGGCTGCGCCGCAGATGCCGGGGCGGCGGGTCTTGGCGTTCAGGACGACACGGCGGGCTTTTTCAAGATTGGCGGCGGCATCGGCGTAGATGTGGCAGACACCCTCCAGATGGGCGAAGACCGGCACGCGGGCTTCGGCCTGGACCAGTCCGACCAGCCCCTTGCCGCCGCGCGGTACGATCACGTCGATATAGGCGGTTGCGCGCAGCATTTGGGTAACGGCTGCGCGGTCGCGCGTGGGAATCAACTGGATCGCCGTTTCGGGGAGGCCGGCGGCGGCAAGCCCCTTGATCAGGCAGGCATGAATGGCGACGGAAGAGTGAAACGACTCGGATCCGCCGCGCAGGATGACGGCATTGCCTGATTTGAGGCATAGCGCGCCCGCATCAGCGGTAACATTGGGGCGCGATTCGTAGATCACGCCAATCACCCCCAGGGGGGTGCGGACGCGACGAATGTGAAGCCCGCTGGGCATGTCCCATTCTGCCGTGACGGCGCCAAGCGGATCGGCTTGTGCGGCGACGGCGCGCAGGCCGTCGACGATGCCCTGAAGCCGTGGCTCATCCAGTGTCAGCCGGTCTATCATCGCGGCTGACAGGCCCTTGTCATGGCCATAGGCAAGATCGCGTGCGTTGGCCTTGATGATTGCGGCGCGCTGGGCCCAGACGGTATCGGCCGCGATGGCCAGTGCTTTTGCACGCTGTGCAGCGGGGGCGATGGCCAATTCAGTTGCCGCGGCACGGGCAGCGGCCCCGATAGCGTTGATCAGGGCGGGAATGTCATCTGGATTGGTCATCGTCTACTCCGGCTTTTTACTGCTATAGCGGGGTGAGCGAGGCCGGGGCAAGGACATGCAGGCATAACCGCGTTTTTTGCGCGGGTTCAGGCAAAGCAGCATTCAAACCTGCTGTTGACGCGTGACGAACGACGGGCGCGGGATGCGTGCCAAGATTTCTACATCCAAGATCGGAAAATAATGGCGCGGTTGACGGGACTCGAACCCGCGACCCCCGGCGTGACAGGCCGGTACTCTAACCAACTGAGCTACAACCGCGCATACGCGCGGGCGGCGATCGGGTGGTGGCGCGGTTGACGGGGCTCGAACCCGCGACCCCCGGCGTGACAGGCCGGTACTCTAACCAACTGAGCTACAACCGCAACTCCACCCGCCCGGATCGCCGTCCGTGCGTGGGATGGGTATTACGCACCCCCGACGGCGGCGTCAATGGGGCGTGACCAAAATTTGCACCGTTGGCGCATTGCCTGTTGCAGGGAGCGGCGGCGCGGCCCGGACAGTCAAAATGGCCGATCATCGCGCGGGCGCGGGAATGAATTCGGCGTTATCATCGGGGGGTAAGCGAAATCGCCCATGTGCCCAGTCCCCTGCGCGCCACGCCTCGCGGGCGGCGTCAATCCTGTCACGCGATGACGCCACGAAATTCCGCCAGATGTAGCGCGGACATTCTAGCGTTGCGCCGCCCAGCAGCATCAACCGTGCACCCTGCAGCCCTGCCTGAATGCTTATCCGGTCACCAGGGCGAAACACGAGCATTCGCCCGGCCTCGTGATATTGACCGGCATTGGAGACGCCGCCTTGCAGCACATAGACGCCCCTATCTTCGTGATTGTCGGGTAATGGCAAGGCGGCGTTGGGTGCGACGGTGGCATCGGCGTAAAACATCTCGGAAGGTAGCGGCATTGGCGCCGTTTCGCCCCAGGCCGACCCCAGGACCAGGCGCACTGTCTTACCCTCGGCCTCAAGCACCGGCAGATGGGGTGCAGGTTGATGGGTGAAACTGGCCGCAGCGTCTTCGGCGTCTTTTGGCAAGGCGACCCAGGTTTGGATCCCTAGCAGGGTCTGGCCGCTTTCGCGGACCTGCCCGTCGGTGCGTTCGGAATGGGTAATGCCGTGCCCCGTCACCATCCAGTTCACCGCCCCCGGTGTTATCCATTGGTCCGTGCCGAGCGAATCGCGGTGATGCATTTTACCTTGCAAAAGATATGTCACCGTCGCCAAGCCGATATGCGGATGCGGGCGCACATCGATTCCCTGCCCTTTCAGAAACTCGATCGGGCCAAACTGGTCGAAAAAGATAAACGGCCCCACCATTTGTCGCGCAACCGATGGCAGCACACGGCGCACCTCAAATCCGCCCAGATCGCGTGCGCGCGGCACGATCACGGTTTCAATGGCGTCGACGGCATCGCCCTTGGGCAGATCGGGGTCAAGCGCGGGATTCCAGCTCATCTCTCCTCCTTCATCCAGCGGTTTGGGCGGCCGGGAAAGGGATAGGACATATTGAGAAAAGGGCCAGCCGACCTGTCTGCCATTGCCGCATATCACAGGCAATACCCGCCCATGATTAATGCCCGCCCATGATGCGGTGCCGCGCTGGCGAAGGCCATACAGGATTAGTCCGGGGCGATGGTGGGTGATGAGGGACTCGAACCCCCGACATCTTCGGTGTAAACGAAGCGCTCTACCAACTGAGCTAATCACCCGACATGGCTACTTTTATCGTGCAGACCGGGGGGCGCGCAAGCCCCGCCCAAGGTTTTGGCGCAAACTATGTTGCCGCAGCCGAACGCGCCTGCCAAAATACCCATTTTTCGCTGAAATCATTGTGAAAAATTTGTGGCGCCATGGTCAGAAATGCCTGATGACCTGCGCTAAACCGGCGGATGCGGGGCCGGACCATCGACATTTCCGTTAAAAACCCGATCCGGGCGAACGCGGGTTTCTTGATCTTTCCAACCCTATGGACCTTGCCGTCGCATTGCGGCAAGAGAGGCCAATGACCGACCCCAAACACCATTCCCTAACCGAAGACGCACAGGCGATCGCCTATGGAAGTGTCATGGCAGCGTTCGCGATTGTGATCCTGACACAATTGGGGTTTGTGACCGGCCAGACGGCAGGGCTTGCGGTGCTGATTTCTTACGCAACGGGCTGGGGCTTTGGGCCGGTTTTCTTTGTCATCAACGTGCCTTTTTACATTCTGGGCTATGTGCGACTGGGTTTGGCCTTTACGGTAAAAACCTTCATCTCGGTGGCGCTGGTTTCGGGTTTGTCGGTGGTGATGCCGGGTTGGATCAGCTTTGCCACGTTGAACCCTGCCCTGGGGGCGGTGCTGATCGGCATGATAACCGGCTCTGCGCTGCTGGCGTTGTTTCGCCATGGCGCGAGCCTTGGCGGTGTCGGCATCGTGGCCCTTTACCTGCAAGACAAGACCGGTTTTCGGGCGGGTTATACGCAGCTGATCTTTGACGCGTTGCTGTTTTCCGTGGCGCTTTTGCTGCGCGATGTGCAGACTGTGGCCTGGTCCTTCCTGGGCGCGCTGGTGTTGAACATGGTGATTGCCATGAATCACCGTCGCGACCGTTACATTGCGGCGTAATGAAATGCACACCTATGCTTTGTTGTTCATCGCGGTCCTGTTTGAAACGTTCGGGTCGTCCTGCCTGCAAGCCAGCCAGCAATTCAGCCGGATATGGCCATCGCTGGGGGCAATCTTTGGCTTTGCCGGGGCCTTTTGGTTTTTCACACTGGTGTTGAAATCGCTTCCTTTGGGGATTACCTATGCCCTCTGGTCAGGGATCGGCATTATCCTTATCGCGCTGTCGGGGCGGGTGTTTTTCGGGCAAAAGCTGGATACACCTGCGCTGTTGGGGCTTGGATTGATCATCGCCGGTATTCTTGTGATCAATCTCTTTTCACGAACCGCCACGCATTAGACTGGTCAATCGTCGGCTTTTCGACTATGCGCGGCGGCGCAGCACAAAACGGCGGACAAAATGGAAATTCGCAATATCGCGATTATCGCACACGTTGACCATGGCAAGACCACGATGGTGGACGAGCTTTTGAAGCAATCGGGCACTTATCGGGAAAATCAGGCCACGACCGAACGGGCGATGGACAGCAACGATATTGAGCGCGAACGCGGGATCACCATCCTTGCCAAGGCGACTTCGGTTGAATGGAAGGGCGTGCGGATCAATATCGTCGACACCCCCGGCCACGCCGATTTCGGCGGCGAGGTGGAACGGATCCTGTCGATGGTCGATGGTGTGTGCCTTTTGGTGGATGCCGCCGAAGGGCCGATGCCGCAGACGAAATTCGTGACCTCAAAGGCGCTGGCGCTTGGGCTTCGCCCCATCGTCGTGCTGAACAAGGTCGACAAGCCCGCCGCTGAACCCGACCGTGCGCTGGATGAGGTGTTCGACCTTTTCGCAAACCTTGGCGCGAGTGATGAACAACTGGACTTTCCGCATATCTATGCCTCGGGAATCGGTGGCTGGGCGGATGAAACGCTGGACGGCCCGCGCAAGGATCTTTCGGCGCTTTTCGATTTGATCGTGCGCCACGTCGAGGCCCCCAAACAAACCGCCCGCGTGGATGAGCCTTTCACGATGCTCGCCACCACACTGGGGGCGGATCCCTTCATTGGCCGTATCTTGACCGGGCGGGTTGAAACCGGCCATCTGAAGGTGGGCGACACCCTGAAGGCGCTGTCGCGCACCGGTGAGCGGATCGAGCAGTTCCGCGCGACCAAGATCATGGCTTTCCGCGGCCTTGGCCAACAGCCCATCGACGAGGCCGTTGCGGGTGACATCGTCACCATCGCCGGAATGACCAAGGCGACCGTGGCCGACACGCTGTGCGATCCGTCGGTTGACATTCCCCTGCCCTCGCAACCAATTGATCCGCCAACCATTTCGGTTACTTTCGGCATCAACGACAGCCCGCTGGCAGGCCGTGACGGCTCCAAGGTGCAAAGCCGGGTGATCCGCGAACGGCTGATGAAAGAGGCTGAATCCAACGTCGCCATCAAGGTCGAAGACACGCCGGGCGGTGATGCCTTTGTCGTTTCGGGGCGCGGCGAATTGCAGATGGGTGTGCTGATCGAAAACATGCGCCGCGAGGGCTTTGAGCTTTCCATCTCGCGGCCGCGCGTGATCTACCGCGAAATTGACGGCGTGCGCCATGAGCCGATCGAAGAGGTCATCATTGATGTCGATGACGAATACTCAGGCGTGGTCATTGAAAAGCTGACCTCGACCCGCAAGGGCGAACTGGCCGAAATGCGCCCCGCCGGTCATGGCAAAACCCGCATCATCGCCTATGTGCCCTCGCGCGGGCTGATCGGGTATCAGGGCGAATTCATGACCGATACGCGCGGCAATGGCGTCTTGAACCGCATCTTTCATGACTGGGCACCTTACAAAGGCCCGATCCAGGGCCGTCGCCAGGGTGTTTTGGTGTCGATGGAAACCGGGGTGTCGGTTGCCTATGCGCTTTGGAATCTGGAAGAGCGTGGCAAGATGTTCATCGGCGCGCAGGAACAGATCTATGAGGGCATGATCATTGGCGAACACAGCCGCGACAATGACCTTGAGGTGAATCCCCTGAAAGGCAAGAAACTGACCAACGTTCGCGCCTCGGGCACGGATGAGGCGGTGCGCCTGACCACGCCGGTCCGCCTTAGCCTTGAGGAATCCATCTCTTATATCGACGATGATGAGCTGGTCGAAGTAACACCGAAAAACATTCGGCTGCGCAAACGGTTTCTTGATCCGCACGAACGCAAACGCCAGGCCAAATCCGCCTGATTTCAGCAACGACCCCCCGCCGCAGCCCTGCGGCAGGGGGCGCTTTTATAATCAATTACGGCAAAACCTCTTCGACGATCACCAGATCGCGCTCGGCGGCATCTTTGGCGTGCGCCAGTGCAGCCTGATACTCGGCGCTGCGATAGCACGCTTGCGCCGCCTCAAGGCTGGGAAAACGCACAACAACATTGCGCGCCCGGTCCTGCCCTTCAAGTTGAACGTAACGCGCGCCGCGGGCCAGAAACACACCGCCATGCGCGGCAAGCGCTGCCGTGGCAAGGTTGGCATACCGGCCATAGGCCTCTGCGTCGGTCACATGCACATGGGCGATCCAAAGGGCAGTTGGTGTTGTCATTTCAGGGCTCCTATCAGGGCTTCAACGGCGGCTATTGCTTGAGGTGATTTGCTGGCGTCCGCGCCACCGGCCTGCGCCATGTCGGGGCGGCCACCGCCGCCTTTACCGCCAAGCGCCTCGGCAGCCGCTTTGACCAGATCCACAGCAGACAACCGCGCCACCAGATCAGGGGTGACCCCGGCCGCCGCCGCCGCCTTGCCGCCGGTATCGGCAACAACCAGCACCGCCCCGGAACCAACACGCGTCTTCAGGTCATCCACGATACCGGGAAGTTCCTTGCCCGTGACCCCGGAAAGCACTTGCGCTATGAACTTCAACCCATTGATTTCGCGAACTTCTGGGCCACCGGCACCGTTGCCGCCCATCGCCAGTTCCCGGCGCGCCTGCGCCAGCTCATTGGAAAGCGTGCGGCGTTCGTCAATCAATGCGCGAACGCGCCCCGTTGCGTCTGCGGGCGTGGTTTTCAAAAGCGCCGCGACCTCGGCCAGACGTGCGGCCTGGGTGCCAAGATAGTCAAGCGCCACCTGCCCCGTCAGCGCCTCGAATCGGCGCACCCCGGCCGAGGACGCACTGTCCCCCAGTGCCACGAACGCCCCGATATCGCCGGTGCGCGCCACATGGGTGCCACCGCAAAGCTCAAGACTATAGGTCGCGCCATTGGCGCCCTTACCCGAGCCAAGCTGGCGGCCCATCGAAACCACCCGCACCTCATCGCCGTATTTCTCGCCAAACAGCGCCTGCGCGCCAAGCGCGCGGGCGTCATCGGGGGTCATGATCCGGGTTTCCACCGATGTATTCTGGCGGATGTAGTCGTTCACCTCTGCCTCGACTGCCGCCAGTTCGTCGGCGGTCAGCCCCTTGGAATGGGAAAAGTCAAAGCGCAGCCGGTCTTCGGCATTAAGGCTACCCTTTTGCGCAACGTGGTCCCCCAGCGCGCGGCGCAACGCCTCGTGCAGAAGGTGCGTGGCCGAGTGGTTTGCCCTGATCGCTGCGCGGCGGCTGTGCGAAACCTCAAGCTTCGCGGCCTGACCCTGTGCAATCTCGCCCTCGGTCACAGTAGCGATATGAATAAAGACTCCCGCCACCTTTTTGGTGTCGGTGATCCGGGCAAAACCGGTTTCCGTGCGCAGCGTGCCCGTATCGCCCACCTGACCGCCGCTTTCCGCATAAAACGGAGATTGGTTGGCGACGATCTGCACGGCGCCGTTGGCGGTGGCAACTTCGGCGCCGTCGATGATCAGCGCGGTGATCTGGCCTTCGGCGGTTTCGGTATCATAGCCCAGAAATTCCGTCGGACCGTGTTTTTCGGCCAACTCGAACCAGATGGTTGCATCCTGCGCCTCGCCAGAGCCGGACCAGCTGGCCCGCGCCTTGGCCTTTTGCTCGGCCATGGCGGCGTCGAACCCTTCGGTTTCAACGGCGCGGCCCTTTTCGCGCAGCGCATCCTGCGTCAGATCCAGCGGAAAGCCATAAGTATCGTAAAGCTTGAAGGCCGCAGCGCCCGGCAGTGCGGCACCCGCCGGCAGATGCAACAATTCGTCATCCAGCAGTTTCAGCCCACGGTCCAGTGTCTGCTTGAAACGGGTTTCCTCCAGCTTCAGCGTCTCTTCGATCAGCGCCTGCGCGCGGGTCAGTTCGGGGTAGGCCCCGCCCATCTGCCGCACCAGCGCCGTGACCAGTTTGAACATCACCGGATCCTGGGTGCCCAGCATATGCGCATGGCGCATGGCGCGGCGCATGATCCGGCGCAGCACATAACCGCGCCCCTCATTGCTGGGCATGACCCCATCCGCAATCAGGAACGAGGTTGACCGCAGATGGTCGGCAATAACGCGGTGATGCACCTTGCCGGGGCCATCGGGGTCTGTTGAGGTCGCCTGCGCGCTGGCCTCGATCAGGCTGCGCATCAGGTCCGTGTCGTAGTTGTCATGCTTGCCTTGCAGCAGCGCGCCGATCCGCTCCAACCCCATACCGGTGTCGATCGACTGCATCTCAAGCGGGCGTTTGCTGCCGTCTTCAAACTGCTCATACTGCATGAAGACGAGGTTCCAGATTTCGATGAAACGGTCGCCGTCCTCGTCTTTGCTGCCCGGCAGACCGCCCCAGATATGATCCCCGTGGTCATAAAAAATTTCCGTACAGGGGCCACAGGGGCCGGTCGGTCCCATCATCCAGAAATTGTCATTGGTAGGAATGCGGATGATCCGGTCATCCGATAGCCCCGCGACCTTTTTCCAGATCGTCGCGGCCTCATCATCGGTGTGATAGACGGTGACCAAAAGCCGGTCTTTGTTGATACCGAATTCCTTGGTCAGCAATTCCCAGGCGAAGGGAATCGCATCGGCCTTGAAGTAATCGCCAAAGCTGAAATTGCCCAGCATCTCAAAAAAGGTGTGGTGGCGCGCGGTATAGCCAACATTATCAAGGTCATTGTGTTTTCCACCCGCGCGGACACATTTCTGCGCGGTTGTGGCGCGTTTGTAATCGCGCTGCTCGACCCCGGTGAAACAGTTCTTGAACTGCACCATGCCAGAGTTGGCAAACATCAAGGTCGGGTCATTGCGTGGCACCAGCGGGCTGCTGTCCACAACGCGGTGGCCGTTGCGTTCAAAATAGCCAAGGAAGGTCGCGCGGATATCGTTCAGGCTGGGCATATGATTGGGCCTTTATGGGCGGGTTTGATCCCGTTTAACGCCCGGTCCCCAGCCTGTCCAGAACCGGTAACGTTCCCTCAGCAAAACGGCCGGGGATCAGCCCGGCCGCGTCCGTATCGTGAAAGCCGACGGATCACTCCTCCGTCAGACTGTCGTCTGTCTCGGCTGCGGTGAAATCAAGCCCGTGCCCGGCGCGGATCTTGTCTTCGATCGACAGCGCCATTGCCGGGTTATCGCGCAAAAATTGTTTTGCGTTTTCGCGCCCTTGGCCAATTCTCTCATCGCCGTAGGAATACCACGCGCCCGATTTGTCAACCACGCCGGCCTTGACCCCCAGATCAACCAGTTCGCCCACCTTCGAGATACCCTCGCCATACATGATATCGAATTCGACCTGTTTGAACGGCGGCGCCACCTTGTTTTTCACCACCTTGACGCGGGTCGAGTTGCCTACAACCTCATCGCGGTCCTTGATCGCCCCGATCCGGCGGATATCCAGCCGCACGCTCGCGTAGAATTTCAGCGCATTGCCGCCGGTGGTGGTTTCGGGGCTGCCAAACATCACGCCGATCTTCATCCGGATCTGGTTGATAAAAATCACCATGCAGTTGCTGCGCCCGATACTGGCGGTCAGCTTGCGCATCGCCTGGCTCATCAGACGGGCCTGGCTGCCCATCTGCATGTCCCCCATATCGCCCTCGATCTCTGATTTCGGCACCAACGCCGCGACCGAGTCGACAACCACAAGGCTGACCGCGCCTGAACGCACCAGCGTGTCCACAATTTCCAGCGCCTGTTCACCGGTATCGGGCTGGCTGATCAGCAGCTCATCAAGATCCACACCCAGCTTTTTGGCGTATTGCGGGTCAAGCGCGTGTTCCGCGTCGACAAAGGCGCAAACCCCGCCTTTTTTCTGTTCTTCCGCCACCACATGCAGCGTCAGCGTTGTCTTGCCGGAACTTTCGGGCCCATAAATCTCAATGATCCGGCCTTTTGGCAAGCCGCCTATTCCCAGCGCAATGTCCAACCCCAGTGACCCCGTCGAGGTCGCCTCGATATCCATCACGGCGTTATCGGCCCCGAGCTTCATGATCGAGCCCTTGCCGAACTGCCGCTCGATTTGCGCCAGCGCCGAGTCGAGCGCCTTTTGCTTATCCGCGTTTTTCTTGTCATTCATGTCAAAAAGGCTCGTTGTTGCCACGTTTGTGCTTCCTTATCTCACAGCCCGGGGCCAGCAGCAATCAATGCCTTCCCGCGCGATTTGTTCCCGTCTTGTTCTCACTCGTATGAAGCCCTGAACAGAACATTTCAACATAATTTTTCTCTAAGCCAATCTTTGTCAAACTGGTTAAGGAGTGGTTTACGTTTATGTCGAATTCTCTATAGGCAAACCAAACAACCAGCGCGCAAAGGGCATCATGCTGATATTTTGGGAACAAAGGCTGGTCTTTCTGGCAACCCCCAAGGCCGGATCCACAGCGATCGAGGCCGCACTGGAATCATTGGCCAGCGTTGCGATACAGCGCCCCGAGGCCCTCAAACATGTCAGTGCGGCAAATTATCAGCACCATCTGGCCCCCCTTTTGGCCGCCTCAGCCGGTGGTGGTTTCACCACAGTGGCCCTGATGCGCGAGCCCGTAGAATGGTTGCGCAGTTGGTTTCGCTTTCGCCAGCGGGACGATATCGACGACCCGGAACATTCGATGCGCGGGCGCAGCTTTGAAAACTTTGCGGCAGACTATATGCAAATGCCACCCCCACCGCATGCCTCTATTGGCAGCCAGTCCGCCTATCTTTGCGACTCAGACGGCACCGCACTGGTCGACCGGATTTTTCGCTACGAAGAGATGGATACCTTCGTGACCTTTCTGGAGGACGCGCTTGATTGCGCGATCACCCTGCCCCGCGTCAATGTGCCCCCAGCGGTGGATGTGGAACTGTCAGAGGCCATGCGCACGCGTCTACGCACCCATATGTCGCCGGATTGCCGGCTTTACGACACCTTGGGCTAAGCCGGACCTGCCATAAACGCCCGTTCAAAGCGCCCAGTATGTCACGCCGCACCCCGATGACCCGCAGCTTGGCGTCAGGCGCCGCCTTGGCCCGGTTAGGTCGGCTGCGCGGGCATAGCCCGATCAATTACACCCCGATCCTGACGGTAACCGATAGCCCCCTTCAGCCGGGTTTCAACATCCAAAACACGGGTTGGCGACACGGATAAGGCCCGCGCGCCCAGAAAAAACGACTCTGATGGCGTGGCGGGAAATTGGCGCGATGTCACTAACGCGCAATCGGGGGCATCAAAGCCTGACGCGAGGCTCTGCACGACCGGCAACGGGTGCTTTCAGCGAAAACACGCAGCCTTGGGCGGCATCGGGTGTGGAAATGCCTTCTTGTGCCGTGGTCACGAAAAGCTGGCGCAGATCGGGGCCACCGAACGCGGGGCATGAACTGTGCCGCCCCGCAACCCCAAGCGCATAGTCAAAGCGGCCATCGGGCAGGTAGCGCGCAACGCGTCCGGCCCCCCATTGCGCATTCCACACCGCGCCTTCGGCATCGGTCACCGCCCCGTCGGGGTTCAATCCCTCGGGCGCGAGATCAACAAAGACCTCTGGCGTGCCCTCGGGCCAGCCCTGTGCATCCAGCGCAAGTGTCATGATCTTGCCCGTTGGCGTATCGGTGAAATAGGTGCGCCGACCATCGGGGGCAAAACAGATCGCATTCGGGATCGTAAGATCGCGCAACAGGGGTTCGACCGCGCCGTTGAAATAGCGATAGATCGTACCGCTTTCAGGGGCAGCCGTCTTGCCCATGGTGGACGCCCAAAACCCCCCCATCGGATCAGCACGCCCGTCATTGCAGCGGGTATCGGTGCGCTCGGCCTCAATCGCGGCGACGGGTTCATGCGCGCCGCTTTCGATGTGAAACCGGCGCAGGCCGGTCTCGGTCGAGATCAGCAATGTGTCGCGATCAATCCAACCCGCCGCCGAGGCCACCTGCCCGATCTGCCATTCAAGCGCCTGATCGCCCACGCGGCTTAGCAACCGCCCGCGCAGGACGTCAAACCAGAATAGCTGGCCGCGCGCCGGGTGCCAGAACGCCCCCTCACCCAGAAAACAGGCGCGGTCATCGTAGATTTTTGCGCTCATTGTGTGAACACTTCGTCAAAGCGGGCGGCCAGGGCGCGCGCTTTTTGCGCGACAACCTTGGCGCTGTCGCCGGGGCGGTAAATCGCGCCGCCAATGCCAAACCCCGCAGCCCCCGCGTGCTGCCAGTCCGCCATGTTCTCAAGCGAGACCCCACCAACAGCAAACAGCTTAATGTCGCGCGGCAAAACGGCCGCCATCGCCCGCAACCCCACCGGCCCGATCAGTTCCCCCGGAAACAGCTTTAGCGCGTCGGCCCCTGCGGCAATCGCGCTGAAAGCCTCGGTCGGGGTCATCACGCCGGGATAGCTTTGCAGCCCCGCGCGCTTGGTTTCGGCAATCACCGACGGGTTGCAATTGGGCGACACGATCAGCCGCGCGCCAGTGGCCGCAACGTCACGCACCTGTTCAGGGGTCAGCACGGTACCGGCACCGATGTCGGCTTGCGTGCCAAAGCGATCAACCATCGCCCTGATGCTGACCAGCGGATCGGGCGAATTAAGCGGCACCTCAATGCGGGCGATTCCTGCCGCAATCAAGGCTTCGGTAACAGGCAGCGCGTCGGTTGGGGTGATCCCGCGCAGGATGGCAATCAGGGGACGGCTCATGAACAGGCTCCGATGGTTTGCCAGGCGGCATGCAGCCCGGCCAGGGTTATGGGTTCGGTGGGGTAATCTTGCGTCGCTACGCCATTGGCGCCCAGCACACGGCCATATAACGCGGCAAGTTTCGGGCTGCCGATCAGGGCGACAGTCCGCCCCGCCCACAAATCGCGTACCGCCGCCAGTTCCCAGCCGATCAACAGGCCAGAAAGACGCGAGCCGGCGCTGGTCGGGTCAAGGTTGTCCAGCAATGCAGCCGCGCGCAACTGAAAAAGCCCGCCATAGGCGCGCGCAGGATCGGCCAAAGCCTCGGCGCAGGCCGCATCAAAAGCGGCCAGATCCAGGCCGTCCGTATCTAGCGTGTGGCGCAGCACCGACTGCTTTGCAAGCAGCTCAAACAGCTCACCCGTCATGCAGCTTTGAAACCGCTCGATCTGGTCGGCGCGCAGCCGCACCCATTTCGTATGCGTGCCTGGCAGGCAGACGACCCCATCAAAATCAGGCGTCTGGGCAAGCAAGCCTGCGATCTGGGTCTCTTCGCCGCGCATCACATCAGGCGGGGCATCCTGGCGAATGCCGCAAGCGATATAAACCGGGCGCGCGGCATGATTTGCCACTTGGATCAGCTTTGTGCGCGGATCGGTCGGGGTGGCGCGATAGGGCGCCTCTGCCCAGCCCTGACGCGAGCCCACCATCCCACAGGCGATAACGGGAATGCCCGCCAGATCCATGCCAAATTGTGCGATCTCGGCTTCCAGAACGGGGCCGAATTGCGCAGGGGTCAGTCGCCCCATGCCCTGATCGCAACTGCGTTTCAAGGCAACTTCACCACCGCGCATCGCCCAAAGGCGCAGATGCGTCGTGCCCCAATCGGCGGCGATCCAGTCAGGGGGGGCGTCGGTGTTCAGTGCAGTCATAGCTTTTCCCCTTCGATCACCCACATCGTTTGCGCAAAACCCCAAGGCAAATTCACGCCATGCCCCATAAGGGCCTGCCCGCTAAGCGCCAGCACGCCCGCCTTTAGCGCAGGGGCCCCGCGCGATAGTGCCGGCGCTTGGGCGCCGTTGCGCAAGCGCAGCCGATAGCGCGCCTGCGGGTCCAACCCGGTCAGACGCAGCGGCCGTGGCAAGATCTGCGCCGAGGTTTCGCCCTGCCCGGCAAACACCACAAAGCGCAGGCCATCTTCTGCCAGTTGCAGCTCTGCTATCACCGCAGGGTCGCCAGTCTCAAGGCGCAGGATATCGGCGCGCGCACGCCAGCCACGGTTGGCTTTCCACCATGTCGTGACCTCGCTCAGGGCTTGCGCCTCATCTTCTGTCAATTCGCGCGGGTCCATCTCAAAACCCATATGGCGCTGGGCCGCGACCCAAGCGCGCATCCTGATGTCGATCACCCGCCCAGACGTGTGACAGTGCCGCGGCCCGACATGGCTACCCGTCACCACCATCGGCAAGAACAGCGCCGCATCATGCTGAATACGCAGCCGTTCAAGCGCGTCATTGCTGTCTGACAGCCACACCCGCGTCGTGCGTTCCAGAACCCCGAAATCAATCCGCCCGCCGCCCGAAGCGCAGCTTTCAAATTCCACCCCCGGATGGGCCGCGCGCAGCCGATCGAGCAGCGCGTAAATGCCGCGCGTCTGTGCCGCGTCCGCGTGTGGCAGAACCCGGTTATGATCCCATTTCACATATTCGATCGGATGGGCGGAAAGGATCGCATCAATCGCCGCAAAGAGATGGTCGCGCACGTCCTGGCGCGCGATATCCAAGACACGTTGCTGGCGCCCCTCGATCTGGTCTTTCGGCCCAAGCAGCCAATCGGGATGGGTCCGCGCCAGATCGCTGTCCAGATTGACCATCTCGGGTTCGAACCATAGCCCAAACCCCATGCCAAGCGCGTTTACATGCGCAATCAGCGGGGCCAGACCCTCGGGGTATTTGCGAGGGTCGATCTGCCAATCTCCAAGACTGGTAGTGTCATCGTCGCGCCGCCCGAACCAGCCATCATCCAGCACGAAGCGTTCGGCCCCCAGTTTGGCGGCGCGATCTGCAATGTCGCATAGCGCGGTCAGATCATGGTCGAAATAGACGGCCTCCCAGCAGTTGTAATGCACCGGGCGCGGCATTGCGGCTGCGGGAAACTGCACGATCCGATCACGCAGATGGCGCTGAAAGATCACCGCGCAACCGTTTGATCCGGCATCGGAATACGCTGCGTAAAGGGGGGCTGTTTCATACCGCGTCCCCAGTGTCAGCTCGCTGCCCGAGGCATGGCCGAACTGGATTTGACGCCGCCCGTCCGGCAATTCCTCTGCCACCATCCGGTGCCCGCCTGACCAGCCGTAATGAAAGGCGCGGGTTTCCCCGCCGGTTTTGCTGGCCCCGCGCGTGGGCAAAATGAGGCCGGGGAAATGTTCGTGCCCGCTGCGCCCGGTGTGATTGTCACGCACCCGCTGACCGGGGCCCCAAGGGGTGGCGGTGATCTGGAATTCGCCGCACCAGCGGCCGGAAAATTCAAGCATCTCATCGCAAAGCTGCGGCGCGGGAAAGACGGGGGCGGCCAGCCAATGCAGCGCGATCGGCGTCTGACTATCCAGCGTGGCGCGAGCGGTAATCATTCCAGTAGTCGCGTCCAGCGCGAAATCGGCCCGGTATGTCACCCCCAACGCCGCATCGCGGTAGACCAGCACCAACCGGTCCGCGCCAACCTCTTGCGAGGCAAAGCGAAAGGCCGGGCGCAGCGGCGCCCCTGCCCCGTCGCGCGCGATCAACCCCGGCTCTCCGGGGAAAGTCTGCGAAGCCTCGGGGCTGATCGAAAGTTCGGGATTACGATCCAGCATCCCACCCGTCACATCCATCTCTGAACTGGCGACCAGTTGTGACAGATCTTCGCCCTCGGGCAGGACCGCCCCCCAGTAAATCACCTCGGGCAGCCGATTCTCATGGCTGGCCAGAACAAGGCTTTGGCGCGCATCGCGCAATTGCCATGTTCGGATCATTTCACCGCCCCAAGCGTCAGCCCCGCAATGAAGTGCTTTTGCATCAAAAAGAACATCGCCACCGGCGGCAATGCGGCCAGGATAGAGCCCGCCGAAACCAGCTGCCACGCCGCAACCCATTGCCCATTAAGCGAATTCAGGCCTGCGGTGATTGGCTGCGTATCCGCCCCCGTGGTCAGCACCATGGCCCAGAAATAATCATTCCAGATGAAGGTAAAGATCAGCACCGATAGCGCCGCAATCGCCGGGCGCACCAATGGCATCACGACATACCAGAAGATCTGCCATTCGCCCACACCCTCGACCCGCGCCGCCTCGATCAGCTCGCGCGGCAAGGCCTTGATGAAATTTCGCATGAACAGCGTGCAAAACCCCGTCTGGAAGGCGACATGAAACAGCGCAAGCCCCGTGATCGTGTCATAAAGCCCCATCTGCACCGTCAAATCGCGCACCGGCACCATCAAGATCTGGAAGGGCACGAAATTGCCCGCCACGAAGCAAAAGAAGATCAGCAGGTTGCCCTTGAACTTGAAAACCGCCAGCGCATAGCCCGTCAGGCACGACAGCGCCACCGCCCCGATCATCGTCGGGATTGTGACGCGAAACGAGTTCAGCATGTAGCTGGCAAAGGGCGAATTGCGAAACACGTCAAGATAGTTCGAAAACGCCAGATAAGACGGCACCCCGAAATAATTACCCTGCGCAAGATCACTGGCGGGGCGCAGCGATGTCGCCGCCACCCCCAAAAGTGGCAGCAACCACAGGATCAACATTACCGGCAGCGCCATCTTGTAGGCGGTGCGGGCGGCAGGGCTCATGGATTGGACTGGACGCGGAAACATATCAAAGCCCCCTTTCGTCGCGCCACATCTTCCAGATGAAGCCCGAGATAAAAATCATCATGATGGCGAACAGCACCACCGCAATCGCAGCGCCGTACCCCATGCGGTAGCCGTATTCCGACAACGCCTGTTCATACATGTAATAAGACAGCACGCGCGACGACCCGTATGGCCCGCCCGAGGTCATGATCGACACCAGATCAAAGCTGCGCAGCGCCCCGATCACCGTCACCACCAACGCGATGAATGTCGCAGGGCGCAGTTGCGGCAACACGACATACCAAAGCATCTTGATGCCTTTTGCCCCGTCCAGCCGTGCCGCCTCGATCTGCTCGGGCGCAACCGAGTTCAAGCCCGTCAGATACAAGATCATGCAATAGGCGATTTGCGGCCAAAGCCCGGCGGCAATAATCCCGTAGGTCACAAGGTTTTCATCGGCCAGCACCGCAATGCCACGACCGCTGAACCATTCCAATATCTCGTAAAACAACCCAAAGCCGGGTGCGTAGAACCATGAGAAAATCAAACCGACGACGACCTGACTGATTACGAAAGGAAAGAAGAACAGCGATTTATAAATCCGGATGCCCCGAACCGTCTGGTTAAGAAATAGCGCGATAAACAGCCCCAGCGGAATCGCCAGCATATAAAGCACCAGCCAGATCACGTTATTCTTGAGACTGGTATAAAATGCGTCGTCATCCAGCAACTCGACGTAATTCGCAAACCCGACCCAATGCGCCGGGCTTAGCCCGTCCCATTGGTAGAACGAGATCCACATTGAACGCCCGATCGGCATAAGCACATAGATCAGGAACATGAACATGCCCGGCGCGAGAAACAGCCAAGGCGCAAGTTTGCGGCTTAGTCGGCGGCGTTTGCGCGGCAGGGGCTGGCCTGCAGAGCCATGCAGAGTGGCGGGTGCGACGGTCATCGTTGCATTCCTTGATCTGTTCGATGAAATGGAAACGGCGCCCCGTTACGAGGCGCCGCCAAAAGATCGCTGATCAGTTTTCATAAGCGCGCTGACGCGCCTTTTCCAGCCGATCCAGGATTGCATCCAGACGGTCGGGCTTTGCCATGAACTCCTGAAAACCCTCCATGCCGGCCTTGGCCATTGCAGCGGGCGCATCGCGGTCAAAGAACTGTGCAATGCCACCCTCAGCGGTGGACAGGACCTCAAAGCCTGCCTGCAAATAGGGATCATCCCCCACCGAGGCATTCTTGTTGATCGGCAGCTGGCCCAAGACCTCGTTCATCTGGGTTTGCACGTCAGCACGCGCCAGATAAGCGAGGAATTTCTTGGCATCCGCGACGTTCTTGGCACCCGCCGGGATGTGGATCGTGTCGGTTGGGGCCTCTTCGGCGCGCGGTATGCCGGGGGTGATTTCCGGGAAATCCATAAAGCCGAGTGTGTCATCCGTCATGCCGCCGTCCTTGAAGGCGGCCACAGCGAAATTGCCCATCACAAAGTTCGCAGCCTTGCCCTGAACGATGTTAGACACCGCATCCTGCCAGTCGATCGCGGCGGTATTGGGCGTGGTATAAGGCACGACCTTGGCCCATTCGGCAAAGACATTGCGCACGCGATCATCCGTCCAGGGGATCTCGCCGTTGGTCAGCTCCATATGGAAATCATAGCCGTTGGTGCGCAGATCAAGATAATCGAAGATCCCCGCAGCAGGCCAGAGCGACTTGGTGCCGGTGGTCAGACAATCAATGCCCGCCGCCTTGAACTTTTCGCAATTGCTGATGAATTCATCCCAGGTCTTGGGAACCTCGACGCCCACTTTCTTATAGACGTCCTTGCTGAAGTAAATGCCCCACTGGTAGTAGGTATAGGGCACACCCCATTGCTTGCCGTCGATCGTCATCGAGGACAGCGCGGGCGACAGGCTGTCTTTCAGACCGTTCTCTTCCCAGACATCCGAGACATCCAGAAACTGCCCGGATTTGACAAAGGGCGCCATCCGGTTGCCGGCATACCAATTCGCCAGATCCGGGCTGTCAGCGGTCAAAAAGTTGCGAATCGCGGTCTTGTAACCCTCGTGATCAAAGATGTTCACGGTGACATGAACATCCGGATTCTCGGCCTCAAAGCCTTTGATCAGCTGATCAAAGGCGGCTTTAGGGGCCGGATCGGATGCGTCGGTATTCAATGTCAGCGTGCGCTGCTGTGCCAGTGCAGGCAGGGCCAACCCGGCCAAAAATGTCGCAACAGCCACGGTTTTCATAAGTTTCATCGGTACTCCTCCCGGTTTTTGCAAAGCAAGGTTTCCGTTTTGGTTCCATCTAATGAAACCTTGTTTTACATATTGAAATGCTGCCGTGAATCGCGCATCCTGTCAACAGCCATGTGGAGGAGGCCCATGACAAAACACGACCTCAAACCGATGAAGACGGACGGTACGGTCGGTCGCACCTTGGCGGTGCTGGACCTGGTCGCAGGGTTCGGACGCGCGGTGCGCTTTGGCGAGCTGCTGCCGGTTTCGGGGCTGCCCAAGGCCACGCTTTATCGCTTTTTGCAAACGCTCACCAATCAGGGCATGCTGGCCTATGATGACGAACGCCAAAGCTATATGCCGGGGCTGCGACTGGTGCGGCTGGCCCATGCGGCCTGGGCGCAAAGTTCGCTGGCGCCGGTTGCTGCGCCCTATCTGGATGCGCTATCGCGCAAGACCGGCCAGACGCTGCATCTTGCGCAGCTGGATCAGGGCATGGTGCTTTATGTCGACAAGCGCAACGCCGCGCGCCCGATTGAAATGTTTTCACATTCGGGCAAGGTCGGACCGGCCTTTTGCACGGGCGTCGGCAAGGCAATGTTGGCCTATCTTGACCCTGAACCGCTAGAGGCTGCGATTGCGCGCCAAAGTTTTCACCGCTTCACCAAAACCACGCTGACCAATGCGGCCGATCTGCGCGCCGAACTGGTCACAATCCGCGCGCGTGGCTTTGCCTGGGATAACGAAGAACACGAGCCGGGCATCCGCTGTATCGCAGCCCCGATCCTGTCGGCAAGCGGTCGCGTCCTTGGGGCGCTGTCGATTACGGCGGGCCACGGCGCGGAGCATGAAGCCCTTGAAACTTATGCACCGCTGATCGTCGAGACAGCGGACCAGATCGCGAAAGCTGCCGCAACATGGCGCTTTCCCGAACAAATCAGGGAGGAGACCCGGTGAGCGGAGTTGAACTGCAGAAAATCGTCAAGCGGTTTGACGATCTTGAGGTGATCCACGGCGTCGACCTGACGGTCGAGCACGGCGAATTTTGTGTTTTCGTCGGGCCGTCGGGGTGTGGAAAATCCACGCTTTTGCGCATGATCGCAGGGCTGGAAGCGACCACATCGGGCGTGGTGCGCATCGGGGATATAGATGTTACCCACGCTGAACCCGCCGAGCGTGGCATCGCAATGGTGTTTCAGACCTACGCGCTTTATCCCCATATGACGGTCGCGGAAAATATGGGTTTTGGATTGAAGATGAACGGCCAACCCAAGGCCGAAATCACCGCAAAAGTGCGCGAAGCGGCAGATATTCTTAAACTGGAACCGCTGCTAAAGCGCAAACCTGCCGCTCTTTCGGGGGGGCAGCGCCAGCGCGTTGCCATCGGGCGTGCGATCACGCGTGGCCCGCAGGTATTCTTGTTTGATGAACCCCTTTCCAACCTTGACGCCGAGCTGCGCGTTGAGATGCGCGCCGAAATTGCCCGACTGCATCGCGAAATCGGGGCGACGATGATTTACGTCACCCACGATCAGGTCGAAGCGATGACGATGGCGGACAAGATCGTGGTGCTGCGTGCTGGCCATATTGAGCAGGTCGGCGCGCCGATGGATCTTTATGATGATCCTGACAATCGCTTTGTGGCAGGCTTTATCGGCTCGCCCTCGATGAATTTCCTTACCGGTCATGTCAAAGGCAGGGCGGTTGAAGTGCCCGGTCTGGAAAGCACGATCAATCTGGCGCTGGCCCTGCCACCCGAGGGCACGCAAGTCGAGGTTGGCCTGCGCCCCAACGCGCTCCGGATCGTTGCGGACAAGGGAGCGTTCAGCGTCGATATGGCGGAAAATCTGGGCGGGGTCAGCTACGCCCATCTGCGCGCCCCCACGGGTGAACGCATCGTGATCGAAACCGACCAGCGCCTTTCGACCGCGGGTGGCGGCACGGTCGGGCTGCAATTTGATCCCAGCGACGTTTATGTGTTTCGTGCCGATGACGGTGCGCGGGTGCGCGCATGAGCCTTGGCATCGGCCTTGTCGGATTGGGCGCAATTGCGCGCGCGCAGCATCTGCCAGCGCTGGACCGGGTTACAGGGGTGCATCTGGCCGCTCTGGCCAGCCGCAACGCAACGCTACCCGGCCTGCCCTGCTACCCCGATGTCGACGCGCTTTTGGCCGCGCAACCCGATGTCGGCGCAATTTCGCTGTGCACGCCACCACAGGGGCGGTTTGAACAGGCAATGGCGGTGCTGCGCGCGGGGCGTCACCTGATGCTTGAAAAGCCCCCCGGCGCCACCTTGTCCGAGGTTGAAACCCTGCGCGCAGAGGCCGCGCACCGTGGCCTGACACTGTTTGCGACATGGCATTCCCGCGCAGCCGCCGGGGTTGATGCCGCGCGTAACTGGCTGACGGGGCAAAGCCTGCGCAAAGTGATGATCGACTGGCGCGAAGACGTGCGCAAATGGCACCCCGGTCAAGACTGGATCTGGCAAGCCGGCGGCTTGGGGGTCTTTGATCCGGGTATCAATGCGCTGTCGATCTTGACGGCGGTTCTGCACGACCCGGTGCGCATCATCCGCGCCGACCTGCAGGTGCCAAAGGGGCGCCAGACACCAATTGCCGCCCAACTGGAGATGCGCGCAGCAGACGTAGCGATCCATGCTGATTTTGACTGGCGCAAAACCGGCGAGGAGCTGTGGCGCATACGTTTTGAAACGGCGGACGGCAGCGCAACGCTTGATCAGGGCGGCGCACGCTTTGCGATTGACGGGCAGGTGCAGCCGATTGCCGAAAGCGCAGAATATGCGCGCCTTTATGAGCGCTTCCGCGATCTGGTTGCGCGGGGCGAAAGCGACGCCGATTTCACACCTTTGCGGCTTGTGGCGGATGCGTTCATGAACGGGCGCCTGCATCAGGTCGCCCCGTTCGATGAGGCCGCGGATGGCTGAAACGGTGTGCGAGATCGCCCTGCCTTCGGGGATGCGCGCCAGTATCGTGCCATTTGGCGCGGTGCTGCATTCGCTGCGCGTGCCCGACCGCAACGGACAGTTGGGCGAGGTATTGATGGGCCTGCCCCGCCCGCACGATCATCGCCAAACCCGTAGCTATCGCGGCGCGACCGTGGGGCGATTCGCCAATCGCATCGCGCGCGCACGCTTCAGGCTGGACGGCGCGACCTATACGCTTGGCGCGAACGAAGGCGCGACCTGTCTGCACGGCGGCGCCGAGGGGTTCGACCGGCGCGACTGGCAGATCAAGGATCATCGCGCCGACCGTCTAACGCTGACGTTACACAGCCCCGACGGCGATCAGGGATTTCCCGGCGATCTCGATGTCGAGGCCAGTTTTACCCTGTCCGCGCCCAATACACTAAGCATCACTTACCGCGCGCGGGTGACACGGGCCTGTCCGGTCTCGGTCACTTCACACGGGTTTTTCAACCTTGCGGGGGGCGGGCCTGTGATTGATCACCTGCTCAGCATCAATGCGGCGCGGTACCTGCCCGTTGACAGCGCGAACATCCCTCTTGATGCAGCGCAACCTGTGGCCGGCACCGCCTTTGATTACCGCGCGCCGCGGCCGGTTCTGCGCGACGGTGATCCTGGTATTGATCACTGCTATTGCCTCAATATCCATTCCGGCCAGCCTGCCGCGACGCTTTGCGATCCGGTTTCGGGGCGCGTGATGCAGCTTTGCACCAACCAGCCGGGATTGCAGCTTTATACGGTCAACACCCCCACGGGCGATTTGCCCGCGCATCACGCGCTTTGTCTTGAGCCGCAAGCCTGGCCCGACGCCCCCAACCACCCCGATTTCCCCGATGCAACCCTGCGTCCGGGCGAAACCTATCATCATCAAACACAACTGGCATTCACCACGAGGTCAAAATGAAAATCACCGCTATCGAAACTTTCATCGTTCCG
>NZ_JBLJBV010000022.1:0-30940 GCF_047638075.1 Phaeovulum sp. | reverse complement strand
GGCCAAGGGCTGCACCCTTTGCGGTAGCGTCAATCCAGCCGACACTATAGCTGGCCGTCGAGGCATCCAGCAGCGACAGATGTTCATCCCACCCTTTGGCACGGCGTTCGGTGACCATCATCACATCGCCCTTGCATGGCATCAGCCGCAGGGTGGCCTTCAGAATGATCCCGGTCTGGCCCAGCCCCCCAAGCGTCGCGCGAAACAGGGGCGTATCGGGCAGCACCGTGACCTCGTGCCCGTTTTGCAGCAACGTCAGGGCCACGACATGCTGGCCAAAGCTGCCCATATGGTGGTGATTCTTGCCGTGGACATCCTGCGCAATGCAGCCGCCCACCGTTGCAAAGCCGGTTCCCGGCATCACCGCGGGTAGCCAGCCGCGCGGGGCGAATATCGCGGCAATATCGCCTATCCGCGCGCCGGCCTCGGCCTCCAGATGCCCGGTTTTGGGGTCAAAACCTGTCAGCCGGTCCAGCCGGGTCATGTCGATCATCCGCCCGCCGTTGTTCAGCGCGGCATCGCCATAGCTGCGGCGCATTCCCATGGCCGGGGCGGGGGTCTGGGCGCTGATCGTCTGCGCGTCGGCCCGGCGTTCAGGGCGGGCAATTTCGCCTATGGCTTTTTGCGCGCGTCCCCATCCGGTGTAGTTAGAGGTTTTCCAAATCATCTTAGACCCTTAGCGATTTTCGTTCAGCCAGCGGAAACACGGCCACGCCAAGCCCGATAGCGAACCAAAGGGTTGTCAGGCGGATCACGGCGGTAGCGGGAATTGAAACCTCAAGCCCGACACCGTCCAGTGATAGCAGCGCCACCATGGCGGCTTCGGCCCCGCCAAGGCCACCGGGGGCGCCGGTCAGCCCCCCGGCCAATGCCGAAAAGACAAAGATTGCCACGGCTTTCCACAGCCCGATATCGGCCCCCATCCAACCCAGCAGCAGATGAAAGGCCACGCCCTCGGCCAGCCAGCCCGCCAGCCCCAGCGCCAACGCCAATGCCAACGTCGGCCCATGGCTGAACCGCGCCAAAGACCGCGCCGCCGCCCGTGCCCGGCCAAAACTGCGCGGCAGGCGGCCTGTGATGCGGTAGGCCCAGGTGATCAGCGCAGCCAGCAGTCGGGGCCGCGTGGCAACAACGGCGGCCCCCAGCGCAAGCGCCGTGACCGGCACCGCCCCCTGAATACCACCCGCCGCCAACGCAACCGATAGCCCCAATAGCGCCGCCATCACCGCCAGATCAGAGGCGCGATCCATCAACGCCAAAGGGGCCGTGCGGGCAAAAGCCCACCCCGTTTCGCGCCGCAGCCACCGCATCCGCACCAACTCACCTACGCGGCCGGGGGTTACGCTCATTGCGAATCCGCCGATGAAATGGCGCAGGTTCTGGCCAATGCCGGTCTTAAGCCCGATCCGGCGGGCAAAAAGATGCCAGCGCAGCCCGCGCAGAGCGTAATTGATCAAGGACAAGGCCAGCAGCGTGATGATTTGCAGCGCGCTCAACCGCGTTATCTGCGCCCAGGTTTCGTGCCACCCTGTGGCAGAGGCCAGCCCGATCAGCCCCAGCACCACCAGTGCCAGCAGCACGGCGATTATCAGCCGGTCGCGGCCTCGCCTGTGCGGCAGGGATAGGTCTGATGAAGAGGGGGCTTGCGTACTGGTCATTGCCGCTGATTTAGAGACAGATTAGGGCAGCAATATGGAGCTGTTTCACCCAGCGTAACAGTTTCGCCGTTTCGGAAAGGATGGCCCCGAAAAGGGCCATCCTTCAAAGGTCACTCAACCAGGGTCGCTTCGGTCGCCGCGCGCAGTTCAGCCTCGGTCACACCATCGGCCAACTCGACAATCCTCAACCCACCCTCGACCACGTCCAGAACACCCAGATTGGTGATGATCCGGTCCACAACGCCGCGCCCGGTCAGCGGCAGCGTGCATTCACGCAGCACCTTGGAGTCGCCGTGCTTGTTGGCGTGATCCATCACCACCACCACACGTTTGACCCCCGCCACCAGATCCATCGCGCCGCCCATGCCCTTGACCAGCTTGCCGGGGATCATCCAGTTCGCCAGATCGCCCTTTTCCGACACCTCCATCGCGCCCAGAATCGCCATGGCGATTTTGCCGCCGCGGATCATTGCAAAGCTGGTGGCGCTGTCGAAATAGGCCGAATGCGGCAATTCGGAAATGGTCTGCTTGCCTGCGTTGATCAGGTCGGCGTCCACGTCGTCATCTGCCGGGAAGGGGCCGATGCCCAGCATCCCGTTTTCCGATTGCAGCGTCACGGACACACCCTCGGGGATGTAGTTCGCCACCAGCGTCGGAATACCGATGCCCAGGTTCACATACATGCCGTCTTTCAGTTCCTTTGCCGCGCGGGCGGCCAGTTGGTTCCGGTCCCAAGCCATTTCTCAACCCTCCCGCACAGTGCGCTGTTCGATGCGTTTTTCGTGTTTGCCGGTAACGATGCGGTGCACATAGATGCCGGGCAGGTGGATGCAGTCGGGGTCAAGGCTGCCGACCGGCACGATTTCCTCAACCTCGGCCACGCAAATCCGGCCACAGGTCGCGGCAGGCACGTTGAAGTTGCGCGCGGTCTTGCGAAAGACGAGGTTACCCGAGGTATCGGCCTTCCACGCCTTCACGATCGCCAGATCCATCACAAGGCCGGTTTCCAGAATATAGGTTTCGCCGTTGAAATCCTTGTGCTCCTTGCCGTCGGCAATCACGGTGCCCACGCCGGTCTTGGTGTAAAAACCGGGAATACCCGCACCGCCGGCACGCATTCGCTCGGCCAATGTGCCTTGCGGGTTGAATTCCAGCTCTAATTCGCCCGAAAGGTATTGGCGCATGAATTCGGCGTTCTCGCCAACGTAGGATGAGATCATCTTCTTGATCTGCCGTGTATCCAGCAGCTTGCCCAGCCCAAAGCCATCAACACCACAGTTGTTGGAGGCAATGGTGATGTCCTTCACACCATTTTTGACAAGTGCGTCGATCAGAAGTTCGGGGATGCCGCACAGGCCAAAGCCGCCAGCTGCCATTGTCATGCCGTCAACCAAAAGCCCCTCCAGGGCCTCGTCGGCGGTGGCGAATACCTTTTTCATGAAGTCCTCCGCAATTTCGTTGTCAGAAGTAGTGACGAAGGGGCGCGCCACTGTCAATTGCCGCAGTGCAGCGGATCGGGTCTTGGTCGTGCGGCCGCCGTTGGCCGGATTTTCCCGCGCGACGGCCGCGCAGGTCGGTAGAAGCCTTGCGCAAAGAGAGGTGGTCCGAAATAGGCGTTAGCGTCAGGCTTTCTTTGCGGCCTTGGGTTTTGCGGCGGCCTTGGGCTTGGCGGCTGCTTTGGGCTTGGCGGCTGCTTTGGGTTTTGCTGCGGCCTTGCTTGCTGTTTTGGCTTTGGGCTTTGCGGCGGCTTTGGCTTTGGTCGCTTTTGGTTTGCCGCCCTTCTTGGCCTTTTCCGCGAGTATCGGCAGGGCCTCTTCCAGCGTCACCGCGCCGGGTTCAAGGCCATTGGGCAGCGTCGCGTTGATCTTGCCCCATTTGATATAGGGGCCGTAGCGGCCCGGCATTACCTGAATCGCGCCCCCATCGGGATGTTCGCCCAACTCTTTGAGCGGCTGCGCGGCGGCGCCCCGGCCGGGGCCGCGTGCGGCCTTTTGGGCCAATACTTCAACCGCGCGGTTCATGCCGATGGTAAAGACCTCTTCGACGTCGGTGATGTTGGCATAGACCTTGCCGTGTTTCACATAGGGGCCAAAGCGGCCAATGCTGGCCTCAACCAATTCGCCGTCTTCGGGGTGCGACCCGATCGGGCGGGGCAGCGACAAAAGCGCCAGCGCACGGTCCAGCTCCAACGCCTCGGGCGCCCAGCCCTTGGGCAGGCTTGCGCGGGGCGGTTTCGGGGCCTCGGCTGTAGCCTCGCCCAGTTGCACATAGGGGCCAAAGCGGCCGATACGCAGGGTGACGGGCGTGCCCGCATCATCCACGCCCAGCACCTTTCCATCCAGCCCCGCAGTCGCGCCATCTTCGCCGCCCGGCGCTGTCAGTGGCCGGGTATAACGACATTCGGGGTAGTTGTTGCAGCCAATGAAAGCCCCGCCTGAACGCGCGGTTTTCAGGTTCAACCGGCCAGTGCCACAAACCGGGCAAGATTTCGGGTCTGATCCGTCATCGCGGGCCGGGTAAATGTGCGGGCTTAGAACTTCGTCAATCTTTTCAAGAACGTCGGTTATCCGCAGCTCGGACGTTTCCGCAATTGCTGCCGAGAAATCGCGCCAAAACCGCGCCAGAACTTCTTTATAATCGCGGTTGCCCGCAGAGATGTCGTCAAGCTGATCTTCAAGATCGGCGGTAAAGTCATATTCCACATAATTGCGGAAGTAGTTCGACAGAAAGATCGTGACCAGCCGCCCGGTATCTTCGGGGATCAGGCGGTTCTTGTCCTTGCGCACATAGCCCCGATCCTGAATCGTGGTAACGATGCTGGCGTAGGTCGAGGGGCGGCCGATGCCCAGTTCTTCCATGCGCTTGACCAGCGTTGCCTCGGTATACCGCGCTGGGGGCTGGGTGAAATGCTGTTCGGGGGTGATGTTTTTCTTTTCGGTCGCCTCGCCTTGCATAATTTGCGGCAGGCGGGCGCTGTCTTCGCCTTCGTCATCGTCGCGGCCTTCGTCATAGACCTTGAGAAAGCCGTCAAACATCATCACCTGACCGGTCGCGCGCAGTTCGATCTGTTCGTCGGGCGACCCTATATCGACCGTGGTGCGCTCCATTCTGGCGGCGGCCATCTGGCTGGCGATCGTGCGCTTCCAGATCAGATCGTAAAGTTTACGCTGATCGGACTCGACCGACAGCCGGTCGGGGGACATCGTCATATCGGTCGGACGGATACATTCGTGCGCCTCTTGCGCGTTTTTGGCCTTGTTCTTGTAGATGCGCGGGGTGGCAGGAACGTAATCCGCGCCAAATCGACGGGAAATTTCGTCTCGCGCGGCGGTCACCGCTTCGGGCGCCATGTCGATACCGTCGGTCCGCATGTAGGTGATATGACCCGCCTCATAAAGCCGCTGTGCTGTGCTCATACAGGCCTTGGCGCCCATGCCGAATTTCCGGCTGGCCTCTTGTTGCAGGGTTGAGGTCATGAAGGGCGCATAGGGGTTGCGGCTGGCGGGTTTGGCCTCGACCGATTTTACCGCCAAGGTACGCGACGTGATGGCCTGCACCGCTAATTCGGCTGCGGTGGCGGTGGCAATGTCGAATTTGTCCAACTTCTTGCCGCCCAGAACGGTCAGACGGGCAGTAAAATCCTGCCCGCGCGGGGTTTGCAGCAGGGCAGTCACGGTCCAGTATTCGCGGGCGCGGAACGCCTCGATCTCCATCTCGCGCTCGACAATCAGGCGCAGGCAGACCGACTGCACGCGCCCCGCCGATTTTGCGCCCGGCAGCTTGCGCCACAGCACCGGCGAGAGGTTGAACCCCACCAGATAGTCCAGCGCGCGCCGCGCAAGATAGGCCTCGACCAAGGCGGTATCGACCTGCCGCGGGTTGGCCATCGCTTCGGTCACGGCGGCTTTGGTAATCGCGTTAAAGGTTACGCGGCTGACCTTTTTGCCTTTCTTCAGGGCCGAGGCCAGTGTCTCTTGCAGGTGCCATGAAATCGCTTCGCCCTCGCGGTCAGGGTCGGTTGCGAGAATCAGTTCATCGTCGGTTTTCAGCGCGTCCGTAATGGCCTTGATGTGCTTCTTGCTGTCTGACGCGATTTCCCATTTCATGTTGAAATCATGCTCTGGGTCGACCGATCCATCCTTGGGCGGCAGGTCGCGGACATGCCCGTACGAGGCCAGAACAGTGTAGTTCGAGCCGAGATATTTGTTTATGGTCTTGGCCTTAGCAGGGGATTCGACAACGACAACGGCCATGACTTCCTCTCGGGGGATCAAAAAATGCGCTTTGGCCGCGGAACATGGGGGGCTTGGCGGGCGGTGTCAATGCGCCCTGAGGTGATGTTGATCACGGGTGTGGGGGTGCCGGTTAGGCGGACCAGCCGGGCCGCAGGCATGCCAAGGCTGTGCAAAAACCAAACCCGCGTCACCAGGCCGGAAACAGCAGGCGTTTTGCCGCATCAGAAAACCCCGGTGTTCATCAAAACGCGGTATCAATCACGGACACAGCCGTTGGCTAGCCCGCGTAAATCAAAATGCAATAGCCACACCATGGCGATGGATATGTCATCGACCCGGTGACAGATTGGTGATGTCGCGCTTGGCGGACGGGCAGCAATATGCCCCGCTGCCTCTTAGACAACGCGGGTCAGCAACCCACCCGGTTGACGGGCAATGACACCGTCCATTTCCAGCAGTAAAAGCTCTTGCGCCAGCTTGGCTGCGGGCAAAGACAGATCACGGATCAATTGATCTTCGGCCAAAGGGCTGGGCCCCAGCCGATCGAGTATGGACTGATGCAAGGCCCTCGTCTCAGATGTGGGGCGCGACTTGTGGACTATGTCACGCACCAAAGGGGGCGGCACATCGCCTGTCGCAGGCGCCTCCTTCATGGTTGTAACTGCAAGGTTTTCGCCGCGCGCCTTCGGGCTGATGACGGAGGGATGGGCTGACTGTTCCTCTCCACAACCCAACCCGGCCAAAATATCCTCTACTCCGCGCACTAAAAGAGCACCGTCGCGGATCAGCATGTTGCACCCACTGGCGCGCGCGTCCAATGGGTGGCCCGGAACCGCCATTACCTCTCGCCCCTGATCCAGCGCATTGCGCGCCGTGATCAGACTGCCGGACCGTGCCGCAGCCTCAATCACCACCACCGCGCGGCCAAGCCCCGATATAATCCGATTGCGCATCGGAAAGTGGCGTGCCTGTGGCTCCAACCCGAAAGGTTGTTCCGATAGACGCAGGCCGCGCACGGCAATGTCCTTCGCCAGGGCAGTGTTCTCTGCCGGGTAGATCACATCAACCCCGCCCGCCTGAACCGCCACTGTGCCACTGGCCAGCGCTGCATGATGCGCCGCCGCATCTACGCCGCGCGCCAACCCTGATACGACAACATATCCCGCAGCCCCCAACCCTTCGGCCAGTTTGCGCGCCATCCTTGTGCCCAGTGACGATGCGTTGCGCGCGCCCACCAGCGCCACCATGGGGCGCGTCAGCAGTGAAACATCACCCATGGCCCAAAGCACCGGCGGCGCATCTGATAGCTCGGCCAAAGCCGAGGGATACGACGGCTGCCCATGACACAGCATCTGTGCCCCCAGTCGCCGGGCGGCCTTCATCTCGGCCAACGCAACCCCTTCGGGGCAGGCGGCATATTGCGCAACCCCTGCCGCGCGAGCAATTTCCGGCAGCGCGTCAAGCGCCACCGCTGCTGATCCGTGTTCCGCCAAAAGCCGATAAAACGTCGCAACCCCAACACGACGGGAACGAATAAGGCGGAGGAAGGATAGTTTATCTTCTTCCGTGGTGGGTGGGGTGAAGGGGGTGGGGTAAGAAAACAAACTCTCTGCCATCAGGTCCTCCGCCTCATTCGCCCCTTTGTCTAGCCGCCTTAACCTTAACAAGTGGTTTACGGCGCAGTGATTCGATCTCTTTTTCTAAAAATTGTCATCACGCCCAAAGAAACCTACCACCCTGAACCGAAATACCCCGCCCCATCAAAAAACACTTTTCGGCTTTTTTTTGGCAAAACTACTCCCGCCGGAGGCGAAGATCTCAACGTGCAGACCGCCACCTATTATGCGCCAGCCCCCCCAACCGTCAGCCCGCCAATCATCAGCGTCGGTTGGCCCACCCCGACCGGCACCCATTGCCCGGCCTTGCCGCAGTTGCCGATGCCAGGGTCCATCGCCATATCATTTCCGATCGCGCGGATCGCCCGCATTGCGGTGGGGCCGTCGCCAATCAGGGTTGCGCCTTTCACGGGGGCACCGATGATGCCGTTTTTTACGCGGTATGCCTCGGTGCAGGAAAACACGAATTTGCCGTTGGTGATGTCAACCTGCCCCCCGCCAAAACCGACAGCATAGATGCCGTCTTTCAGGCTGGCGACAATATCGGCCGGCTCACTGTCGCCGCCCAGCATATAGGTGTTGGTCATCCGCGGCATCGGTATGTGGGCATAGCTTTCGCGTCGCCCGTTCCCGGTTGCAGCGACGCCCATCAGGCGCGCATTCTGGCGATCTTGCATATAGCCAACCAGGATACCGTCGTCGATCAGGACATTCCGCCCCGAAGGCGTGCCCTCGTCATCAACCGAGATACTGCCGCGCCGGTCCGGTATGGTGCCATCATCCAGCACCGTCACCCCACGCGATGCCACCTGCTGGCCCATCAGCCCCGCAAAGGCCGACGTCTTTTTGCGGTTGAAATCCCCCTCAAGCCCATGCCCCACGGCTTCGTGCAGCAGAATGCCGGGCCAACCGGCCCCTAAAACCACGTCCATCATCCCCGCAGGCGCCGCTTCGGCCGAAAGGTTGACCAATGCGATGCGCAACGCTTCACGCGCCACACCTTGCCAGTGGTCCGGCGCCATCAGCCCCGCAAGCCCGTAGCGCCCGCCACCGCCCATGCCCCCCGATTCGCGCCGCCCGCCCTGTTCGACAATCACCGACACGTTCAGCCGCGCCATCGGCCGGATGTCAGATACAAGCCCGCCTTCGGGGCGCAGGATGAACACCTCTTGCAGGCTTGCCGCGACTGTGGCTGAAACCTGCACCACGCGCGGATCGAGCGCGCGGGCAAAGGCGTCGATCTCGCGTAACAGGTCAATTTTTGCCGCGAAGGGCGCATCCCCCATCGGATCGGCATCGGTATAAAGGCGCAGGTTGGTGCCTTGCGGGGCGGGCGCCAGCGTGCCGCCACCATCGCCCACAGCAAGGCGGGCGGTTTCCGCGGCGCGGGTCAGGGCAGCCTCGGAAATCTCGGTGGCGTGGGCGTATCCGGCCACATCGCCGCGAACAGCGCGCAGCCCAAACCCTTCCGAGGCATCGTAGCTTGCGTTCTTTACCCGGCCATCGTCAAAAACCAGCGCCTCAGACCGGCGCCGCTCCAGGAACAATTCGCCATCGTCGGCCCCGGCCACAGCCCCGCGCAACACAGCCAGCGCGCGGTCAGAGTCGATCATCGTTTCAAAGGGTGCAAAGCGGTCTTCGGTCATCTGGGGGTCCCTTTAATGCTTGATCTGCATGAAAAAGTGGTACGGTGTCGCAGTTTGACTTGTCGCCACCCCCCTAATATGGTTTTAAAATAGTCCTACACAACAGGGGATCGGCGAAGGGACGCGCCGAGACACTGTTGCGCGGCAGGGAGAGCCGCTTCAGGGAACGGGAAAACACCATGCGCTTTGCGATCATTCGCCATGGCCTGACGGCCGCTATGACTACGACCCTCGCAGCCGGGGCCGCGCTGGCCCAGGATGCGATCACCGGACTGGAGGTAGTGGGCAAGCCACACTCTGGCGGCCTCGGTTTCCAGCCCGCCGCAACGGAACTTGCGCGCGATCAGCAATGGCTGGACCACATGCTATTGTGGATTACCGGGGCGATCACGGTTCTGGTGGTGCTACTGTTGATCTACGCGATCATCCGTTTCAACCGCCGGGTCAACCCGACGCCGGCACGGTTTACCCACAACACGCCCATCGAGATCACCTGGACGGTGGTGCCGATACTGATTTTGGTGGTGATCGGGTCGTTCTCATTGCCGATCTTGTTCAAACAACAGGAAATTCCCGCGGGCGACATTACCATAAAGGTAACCGGATACCAGTGGTACTGGGGCTATGAATACCCTGATGAAGGGGTTTCCTTCGACTCACTCTTGCTGGCGAAAGAAGATCTGGAAGAATACGGCTATGCGCCGGATGAGTATCTGCTGGCGGCAGACAATGCCATGGTCGTGCCCGTCAACAAGACGATCGTGGTTCAGGTAACCGGTGCGGATGTGATTCATTCCTGGACGGTTCCGGCCTTTGCGGTCAAGCAGGACGCGGTGCCGGGGCGGATTGCGCAACTGTGGTTCAAGGCAGAAAAAGAGGGCGTCTATTTCGGTCAGTGTTCCGAGCTTTGCGGCCAGTCTCACGCGTATATGCCGATCACCGTGAAAGTCGTGTCTGACGAAGTCTACGCTGATTGGCTTGAACGCGCCAAGAACGACTTTGCGGCCGCGCCAGTGGCGCCGGTCAAGGTTGCGGCGTCCGAATAAGGCGCCCATGTGAGGCGCGCGCCGGGGAGCGGCGCGCCGCTGATCAACCGCAGGGGAGAGCGGAATGAGTGATATCAGCCTTTATGACGACAGCCGCGAGGCGCAGTTTGGTGACTTTGTTGCGCTGCTGAAACCGCGGGTCATGTCGCTGGTCGTGTTTACCGCCTTGGTGGGGCTGTTGGTGGCGCCGACGCCGGTGCATCCGTTTGTTGGCTTCACCGCGATCTTGTTCATTGCGCTGGGCGGCGGCGCGTCGGGCGCGCTGAACATGTGGTATGATGCCGATATTGACCGGATCATGAAACGCACCCGCAACCGCCCGATTCCCGCTGGCAAGGTGACCGAGGGCGAGGCGCTGGGCTTTGGTCTGGGGCTTGCCGGGATATCCTGCGTGATGCTGGCCTTGGCGGCGAATGTGTTTGCCGGGCTTTTTCTGGCCTTTACCATCTTCTTTTATGCGGTGGTCTATTCCATCTGGCTGAAACGCTCGACCCCGCAAAACATCGTGATCGGCGGCGCGGCGGGGGCGTTTCCACCGATGATCGGCTGGGCGGTGGCAACGGGCGGGGTCAGTCTGGAATCATTGGCGATGTTCGCCATTATCTTCTTGTGGACGCCGCCGCATTTCTGGGCGTTGGCGCTGTTCATGAAGGAGGACTATTCCAATGCGGGCGTGCCGATGCTGACCGTCACGCATGGGCGCAAGGTCACGCGAAAGCATATTCTGGGCTACACGTTGGTTCTGGCACCCGTGGCGTTGGCCACCGCGTTTACCAGCATTGGCGGCCCGGTTTACCTGATAACCGCGCTGGTGATGAACGCGCTGTTCATTCGCGGCGGCTACCGGATCTGGCGGCGCGAAGAAGCTGCCGCCGAGGCCGATGGTTACCGTGCGGAAAAGCGGTTCTTCCGCTTTTCACTGGCTTATCTGTTTGCGCATTTTACGGCCCTTTTGGCCGATGCAGCGCTTCGATCCTTGGGTTTTGGGGGTTGGTAATGGCAATCACAAAAGATCATGAACTGCACAAACGTCGATTTGGCCGCAACATGGGACTGGGCGCGGTCTTGCTGGCCTTTGCGGCGCTGGTTTTCGGGCTGACCATTGTCAAGGTGGGAAACGGCGGCAAGATGGAGGCGTTTGACCATCAGCCGCGTGTGTCGGCACTGCCCGCCCCCGGCGCGGAGGCAGAAAATTGAGCGCGACGTCAAACAACCGGATGGCGGTTCGCCTTGTTGGCCTTGTGGTGCTGATGGGGGCGATGGCTTGGGCTGCGGTGCCGTTTTACGACTGGTTTTGCCGCACTACCGGGTATGGCGGCACAACCAACGTTGCCGAACGCGCGTCTGATGTGGTGCTGGACGAATTGGTAACGGTCCGGTTTGATGCCAATGTCGCCAAAGGGATGGCGTGGAAATTCCGTCCGCTGCAAAATCAGATGACGCTGAAAATCGGTGAAACCGGGCTGGCGTTTTACGAGGCCGTCAATACCTCGGACAGGGTCATTGCGGGCACGGCCAGCTATAATGTCTCGCCGGATGTCGCGGGTTACTACTTTGACAAGATCCAGTGTTTTTGTTTCACCCAGCAGGTGTTGCAGCCCGGTGAGCGGGTGGAAATGCCGGTTTCCTTCTATGTTGATCCGGAAATTGTGAACGACGCGGATGCCGGGCGCATCCGCAATCTTACCCTGTCCTATACTTTTTATGAAACCGATCTGCCGGAGGACAAGCAGGCGTCATTGACGCCCCTAACCCCGGCCCCCGTCAACTGAGGCCCAACAGGGACAACCGAAAGCGGATAAGACCATGGCGCACGCAAAAAACCACGATTATCACATTCTGCCCCCCTCGATCTGGCCGCTGCTTAGCGCGCTGGGGGCGTTCATCATGCTCTTTGGCGCGGTGCTTTGGATGAAGGACATGGGCTATTACATGTTCTTCGGCGGGCTGCTTGTTGTGCTTTATTGCATGTACGGCTGGTGGTCCGAGGTGGTCCACGAAGGGCAGGTGGGCGATCATACCCCGGTGGTGCGGATCGGCCTGCGCTATGGGTTCATCTTGTTCATCATGTCCGAGGTGATGTTCTTTTCGGCATGGTTCTGGAACTTTTTCAAACATGCGATGTATCCGATGGGGCCGCAAAGCCCTGCGGTTGATGGGGTCTGGCCGCCTGCCGGGATTGAAACTTTCGACCCTTGGCACCTGCCGCTGATCAATACCGTCGTGCTGCTGCTGTCGGGCGTCACGCTGACTTGGGCACACCATGCGCTGGTGCATGAAAACAATCGCCGGGATGTTACCAACGGGTTGATCCTGACGGTCATCCTGGGGGTCAGCTTTACCGTTTTGCAAGCACTTGAGTATAGCCACGCCGCCTTTGGTCTTGCCGGTAATATTTATGGTGCCAGCTTTTTCATGGCGACCGGGTTTCACGGCTTTCACGTCATCATTGGCACCATTTTCCTGACGGTCTGCCTGGTGCGTGTGCTGAAAGGGCATTTCACCCCCGAACAGCATGTCGGTTTTGAGGCTGCCGCGTGGTACTGGCACTTTGTCGATGTGGTCTGGCTGTTCCTGTTTGCTTCGATATATGTCTGGGGTAGCTGAAAGGCTGCCCACCTGTGACTATCTTCAGGCGCGAGGGCTGGCCCCTCGCGCTGCCGTATTTGAAGGAACCGCCATGCGCCACATCGTCTTTCCGCTGATCCTCGGGGTGGGGGGGGTGGCGATTCTGTTATCGCTTGGTTTTTGGCAATTGCGTCGGCTGGAGTGGAAGGAAACGATTCTGGCTGAGATTTCTGCCCGAATCGACGATGTGCCACATGAATTGCCACCGGCGGCAGATGCAGACCCCGAGGCGTTGAAATACACCCCCGTGCAGGTGGACGGCGCCACGACGGGCGAGGAAATCCTGGTATTGTCGGGGCAAAAGGGCATCGGCCCCGGTTATGAGGTGATCGCAGCGTTTGAAACCGGCGCCGGGCGCCGGGTGCTGCTGGATCGTGGCTTCCTGCCAGAGGCGGGGCGCTATGCCGCCCGCCCGCCGGTGCCGCTGATCGTCACCGGAAATCTTCATTGGCCAGCCGAGGTCGACAGCTACACCCCCGCACCGGATTTAGGCGCCGGGGTTTGGTTCGCGCGCGACGTGCCTGCCATGGCCGCGCATCTGAAGACCGAACCGTTGCTGATTGTCGCGTCGCATGTGGCGGGGGATGCGCAGGGGGTAGCGCCGGTGCCTTTGGGCATCACCGGCATTCCGAATGACCATTTGAACTACGCAATCACATGGTTTTTGCTGGCGGCGGTCTGGTCGGGGATGACAGCGTTCCTTCTGTGGCGTATCAGGCAAAAACAAATCTGAGGGCGGATTGATGCGTTATATCTCTACGCGGGGGCAGGCCCCGGTTCTGACTTTTGGCGAGGCGATGCTGACCGGGCTGGCCCGCGACGGCGGTCTTTATGTGCCCGAGACCATTCCGACGCTGACCCCTGCTGACATTGCCGCGATGGCCGGGCAAAGTTACGAAGAGGTTGCCTTTCGGGTGATGCGCCCCTTTACCGGCGACACTTTCACCGACGATGAGCTGCGTGGCGCGCTGGCCCGTGCCTATGCGGGCTTTGGCCATGCCGCCCGTGCGCCCCTGGTGCAGCTTGCCCCCGGCCATCACCTGCTGGAACTGTTTCACGGCCCGACGCTTGCGTTCAAGGACTTTGCGATGCAGGTCATCGGCCAGCTTTTCCAGATCGTGCTGGCACGCGAGGGCAAGCGGATCACCATTGTCGGGGCCACCTCTGGCGATACCGGATCGGCGGCGATCGAGGCGTTTCGCGGGCTGGACAATGTTGATGTGTTCATTCTGTTCCCCCAAGGCCGCGTGTCGGATGTGCAGCGCCGGCAGATGACCACGCCCGCCGAAGCCAATGTTCATGCGCTGGCACTGGCCGGTGATTTCGACGACTGTCAGGCGCGTGTGAAGGATATGTTCAACGATTTCGCCTTTCGCGATGGCGTTGGTCTGGCAGGGGTGAACAGTATCAACTGGGCGCGCGTTCTGGTGCAGGTGGTCTATTATTTCACTGCCGCAGTCAGCCTTGGCGCGCCCGGCCGCAAGGTCAGCTTTACCGTGCCGACCGGCAATTTTGGCGATATTTTTGCAGGCTACATTGCCCGCGAAATGGGGCTGCCGATTGACCGGTTGGTGATCGCCACCAACCAAAATGACATCTTGCACCGCTGCCTGACCGGCGGGCGCTATGAAACGAACGGGGTCAAACCCTCGATCAGCCCGTCAATGGACATTCAGGTTTCTTCAAACTTTGAGCGCGCCTTGTTCATGGCCTACGGGCAGGACGGTGGTGCGGTGGCGCAGTTGATGGACGAGTTGAAGGCCAAGGGCGGCTTTGCGGTCAGTCAGGGCGCGCTGCAAACCTTGCGCGAAATCTACACCACGGGTCGCTGCTCTGAAGCGGAGACAACCGCAATGATCGCGGCAGAGCTGGCAGCCTCAGGCGAGTTGCTTTGCCCTCATTCCGCCGTTGCGGTCAAGGTGGCGCAAGACCATATCACCCCGCCCGTTCCCATGGTCACGCTGGCCACCGCACACCCCGCCAAATTTCCCGATGCGGTCGAGGCGGCCACCGGGCGGCGCCCGGCACTGCCCCCCCGTATGGCTGATCTGTTTGACCGGCCCGAACGTGTGACCTCTGTTCCCAATGATCTGGCTGCGCTGGAAGCGCTGATCCGTGAAAGGCGCCATAATTGACGATTGAACTGACTACCCTGCCCAACGGGCTGCGGATCGTGACTGAAAACATGCCGGGGCTGGCCTCGGCCTCGGTTGGGGTGTGGGTCGCAGCGGGCGGCCGCCACGAGCGGGCCGAGCAAAACGGCATTGCACATTTTCTGGAGCATATGGCCTTCAAGGGCACCTCCCGGCGCACCGCGTTGCAGATTGCCGAGGAGATCGAGGACGTTGGCGGCTATATCAACGCCTATACCTCGCGCGAGATGACGGCCTATTATGCCCGTGTCTTGCAAGCCGATGTGCCGCTGGCGCTTGATGTCATTTCGGATATCGTTCTGAACCCGGTGTTTGATGCGCGCGAGATCGAGGTCGAACGCCATGTGATCTTGCAAGAGATCGGGCAGGCGCTGGATACACCGGACGATATCATCTTTGACTGGCTGCAAGAGGCGGCCTACCCCGATCAGGCAATTGGCCGCACCATACTGGGCCCCGCGGAACGGGTGTCTGCCTTTGGCCGTGATGATCTGGCGGGGTTCGTGGCTGAACATTACGGACCAAACCAGATGATCGTGTCGGCGGCCGGTGCCGTGGACCATGAGGCGATTGTGCGTCAGGCCGAACTGGCGTTTGGCCATCTGGCGCCGGTGACCCAATCGCCACTGCAAAAGGCCCGCTGGATCGGGTCCGAACGGCGCGAGGTCAAAGACCTTGAACAGGTGCATTTTGCGCTGGCATTGGAGGGGCCAGGGTTTCTTGACCCCGATCTTTACACCGCGCAGATTTATTCCACGGCCATGGGCGGGGGTATGTCATCGCGTCTGTTCCAGAAGATCCGCGAAGAGCGGGGATTGTGCTATTCGATCTTTGCGCAGGCGGGGGCCAATGAAGATACGGGGATGTTCACCGTCTATGCTGGCACCTCGCAAGCCGAGATTGGCGCGCTTTGCGGTCTGACGATAGATGAGCTGAAACGCGCAGCCGATGACATGTCGGAAACTGAGGTTGCCCGTGCGCGCACCCAGATGAAGGCCGGGATGCTGATGGGGCTGGAAAGCCCTTCGGGCCGTGCTGAACGTATGGCGCGCAATCTGGCGATCTATGGCCGCGTGCCCGATCTGACCGAAATGACAGCCAAGATCGAGGCCGTCAGCACAGGAATGGTGCGTGACTATGCCGGGCGGTTGATTGGCGGGGGCAAATCCGCATTGGCGCTATATGGCCCGGTCGCAGGCGCGCCCGCGCTGGAACGGCTGCGCGAAGGGCTTGCCGCGTGATGTTGACGCGCCGGCGCAAGCTGCGGCTTGAGACCGAGCGGATGACGCTTCGGTTGCCGGTCCATTCGGATTTTCGGCCATGGTCGACGCTACGGGTGGAAAGCCGCGCGTTCCTGACCCCATGGGAGCCAAGCTGGTCGCCCGAACACCTTAGCCGCAAATCGTTTGCCAACCGGGTCTATTGGGCCGCACGGGCCAGCGCCGGAGGCACCGCGCTGCCGCTGTTCATCTTTCGCCGGGCTGATGAGGCCCTTCTGGGGGCGATCACCTTGGACAATATCCGCCGGGGCCCTGCCCAGGCAGGAACACTGGGGTATTGGGTGGGCGAAAGCTATGCGCGCCAGGGGTATATGCGAGAGGCGATCCGCGCGGTCGTGCATCATGCGTTTTCCGTGCTGGAGCTGAGCCGCGTCGAGGCCGCTTGTCTGCCCGAAAATGCCGCCTCGCGCGGGGTGCTGGAAAAATCCGGTTTCAAGTATGAGGGGGTGGCGCAAAGCTATCTTCAGATAAACGGGCGCTGGCGCAATCATGTGCTTTACGCCAATCTGCGTGGCGACAGGCGGGGGCGGACCGACATCGGTTGACGCCGGGGGTTTTGCACCCCCGGACCCCCGCAGAGTATTTGGACCAAACAAAAGACGGAAAATGTCATGTTGAACCCGGCGGATACGGAATTTGCCGCAACCTTGGTGCGATCAGTGCCGGGATTGCGTTTGCGCGCCGCCGAAGCGCGCTATCTGGAAGAGCCGCGCGGGCGCTACCACGGAGGTGCCGCGTTGGTGGCGCTGCCCGAAACGGTGGATGAGGTTGCTGGCGTGATCCGCACAGCGGCGGCCGCGCGCGTAGGGGTCGTGCCTTACGGCGGTGGCACCGGGTTGGTGGGGGGTCAGGTCTGGCCGGGGGCGGTGCCGCTGGTGTTATCGCTGGAGCGGATGACGGCAGTGCGGGCGCTGGACCCGGTGGGGAATGTGATGGTGGTTGAGGCCGGGGCAATACTGGCAGATGTGCAGATGGCGGCGGGCAGTGTGGGGCGGATGTTTCCTCTTGGACTGGCGAGCCAGGGATCGGCGCGTATTGGCGGGTGTCTGGCCACCAATGCGGGTGGGGTAAATGTGCTGCGCTATGGCAGTACGCGCGATCTTTGTCTGGGGGTTGAGGCTGTTTTGGGCGATGGCACCATTTTGCGCGGGCTGAAGCGGTTACGCAAAGACAATACCGGCTATGATCTACGCAACCTGCTGATCGGATCGGAAGGCAGTTTGGGGGTAATTACCGCAGCCAGTTTGCGCATGTTTGAGCCGCCTGCACGGGTAGGCACGGTGATGATGACGATTCGGGACCCGGCGGCTGCCCTGTCCTTGTTGGCACTTGCCGAGGCACGGATGGCGGGTTGCATTTCGGCGTTCGAATTGATTTCAGGGCAGGGTCTGGCGTTTCTGGAGGAAGTTTTGCCGGACCTGCGCCAGCCATTTGAGCCGCGGCCCGACTGGGCAGTGTTGATTGAGATAGGTGTTCCTGCGGCGATGGATCCTGAAGTGGCCTTGGCGGATCTGTTTGACGCGGGGTTGTCATCTGGATTGGCCCATGATGCGGTGATCGCCCAGAATGAGCTACAGCGCGCCGCATTCTGGGCTGTGCGCGAGAGCCTTCCGATTGCCAACCGCCGGATTGGTGCTGTCTCAAGCCATGACATTTCAGTGCCGCTGGCGAAGCTACCAGAGTTTATCGCGGCGGCGAGTGCCGCGGTAGCGGCGCTGGGATCTTTTCGGGTCAATTGCTTTGGCCATGTTGGTGATGGAAATCTTCATTACAATGTGTTTCCTGTGCCGGGTCAGGGGCGCGGCGATGACGCGTTGCGTGCGGCCGTGAAGGCCACGGTGCACGGTGTCGTGGACGAATTCGGGGGCTCGGTTTCGGCTGAACACGGCATTGGACGGCTGAAGGTCGACGATCTTGAGCAGTTCGGTGACCCCGGTAAGCTGGCCGCGATGCGCGCGATCAAGGCGGCACTGGACCCGGCGGGGATCATGAACCCCGGCGCGGTGCTGCGCTACGTCTGAGACGCACGGGTAAGCGGTGACGGAAAAGATGTGCGCCCTGCCGGGGGACACCGGGCAGGGCGCCGCGCTTTTGGTTCACGTGTTTGCAAGCAGCCGAACCATCAGGCAAGGGAACGTTTAGGGGGATTCGGGTTTCCAAATGCTTACCGGCGCCAGGGTGACGCGTATTTTTAGATCACGCGGCAAAAGAGTGGGCAATCAGGCGCCCTCAAACTCGCATAGTGCATGGACGTTCATGCCAAGGTCTTTCAACCGTTTGCGGCCGCCAAGTTCGGGAAGGTCAATGATGAAAGCACAACCGACAACCTCGGCCCCCAGACGACTGGCCAGCGTGATCGCGGCCTCGCAGGTGCCGCCGGTGGCCAGAAGATCGTCGACGATCAGCACCCGTTCACCCGGTTTCAGGGCGTCTTCGTGGATCTCCATGATCGCCTCGCCGTATTCCAGCGTATAGGATTGGCTGATCGTCTGGCCCGGCAACTTGCCTTGCTTTCGGATCGGAACAAACCCCTTGGTCAGTTGGTGCGCGATGGCGCCCCCCAGGATAAAGCCGCGCGCCTCAAGCCCGACGACCTTGTCGATATGCGCCCCGGCGTAGGGGTGCAAAAGCTGGTCAATCGCCATGCGAAAGCCACGCGGATCAGCGAAAAGTGTCGTCACATCGCGAAACAGGATCCCTGGGTGGGGGAAATCAACGATGGTGCGAATATAATCGCGGACTGTTTTGTGCATGGGTCGGCCCTAATGATTGTGCGGATCTGCGTAGCACCGGGTTGCCGAGGACGGCAAGTAGGGAAGGCCGTTGGCTTTTTATCGTAAGCGGATATAATTTTCGCCAACCACGGAGTTTTTATGCAGATGCCCCCTCCCAATCCGGCGATCCTCGCGCGTAAGGCGCAGATCGTCGCGCGCTTGCGGGCCGTGTTGCCCGATGACAGGGTCATCGACGATGCCGCCGAGACGCGCGTTTACGAATGTGATGCGCTTTCGGCCTATCGCTGCCAGCCGCTTGCGGTGGTCTTGCCGCGTAACACTGGCGAAGTGGCGGCTGCCCTGCGGATCTGCCATAAGGAGGGCGTGCCGGTGGTGCCGCGCGGGGCGGGGACCAGCCTTGCCGGTGGCTCGATGCCGTCAGAAGATGCGGTGGTGTTGGGGCTGGCGCGTATGAACGCGGTGCTGGAGGTGGATTATCCCAATCGGTTTATCCGGGTTGAGGCCGGGCGCACCAATCTTTCGGTGACGGATGCGGTCGAGGCAGACGGATTTTTCTATGCGCCGGATCCATCCAGCCAGTTGGCCTGTGCGATTTCTGGAAATATCGCGATGAATTCGGGCGGTGCGCATTGCCTGAAATACGGGGTGACGACCAATAACCTTTTAGGCGTCACGCTGGTTACCATGGCGGGCGAGGTGTTGGAGATCGGCGGAGGGTATCTGGATGCGCCGGGGCTGGATTTGCTGGGGGTGATCTGCGGGTCCGAAGGGCAGCTTGGCGTTGTGACCGAGGCCACCTTGCGGATACTGGCCCGGCCCGAGGGGGCGCGCCCGGTCCTGATTGCCTTTGACAGCAGCGAGGTGGCGGGTGCCTGCGTGGCTGACATCATCCGTGCAGGCGTGTTGCCGGTGGCGATAGAGTTCATGGACCGCCCCTGTATCCGCGCGACCGAGGATTTTGCCCATGCTGGCTACCCCGATTGCGAGGCGTTGCTGATTGTCGAGGTTGAGGGCGCCGAGGCCGAGATTGATGAGCAGTTGGGCCTGATCCGGCAGATCGCGGCACGCCACGCGCCTGTCGAGTTTCGCGAAGCGGCAACCGAGGATGAGGCGCGTCGGATCTGGCTGGGGCGCAAATCCGCGTTCGGCGCGATGGGGCAAATCAACGATTATATGTGCCTTGATGGCACCATCCCGGTTTCGGCGCTGCCCGAGGTGCTGCGGCGCATTGGCGAGATGTCGGCCAAGGCGGGTCTGGACGTGGCCAATGTATTTCACGCGGGTGACGGCAATATGCATCCGCTGATCCTTTATGATGCGAACCTGCCCGGCGATCTGGCCCGATGCGAGGCGCTGGGGGCCGACATTTTGAAACTATGCGTCGAGGTGGGCGGCTGTCTGACCGGTGAACATGGTGTCGGGATTGAAAAGCGCGACCTGATGGCGGTGCAGTTTGCCCCACCGGATCTGGAGGCACAGATGCGCGTCAAGGACGTGTTCGACCCCAGGTGGTTGCTGAACCCTGCCAAGGTATTTCCGCTTGCGGTAAGTGCCGCCCGGCGGGCCGGATGAACGCGTCTTGGGCTGTTTGCGTCTTGCCGGATCGTCGATGCCAAACCGAAAGCAGGTCTGCATGAAAGTTGAGAGTGAACGCCAGTTGGCCGAGGCTGTCCGCGACGCCACAGAGCCGTTGCAGATTGTCGGCGGTGGCACCCGGCCGGTGGGCGCGGGGGTGGGCAGGCAGCTGGAGGTCGCGATAAGGGGCGTGTCGTTATACGAGCCGGCGGCGCTGACGCTGGTTGTCGGTGCGGGAACGCCGCTGCGCGAAGTAGAGGCCCTATTGGCCGCCGAGGGGCAGCGCCTGCCGTTTGAGCCGGTCCGCTGGGGGCCGGTGCTGGGGGCCAAGGGTGAAAGCACGATTGGCGGTGTGGTGGCGGCCAATGTATCGGGGCCGCGCCGGGTGCAGGCCGGGGCGTGCCGCGACAGTCTGATTGGCGTGCGGTTTGTTGACGGCACGGGGGCTTCGGTCAAGAACGGCGGACGGGTGATGAAAAATGTCACTGGCTATGATCTGGTCAAACTACTGGCCGGGTCCTGGGGCACGTTGGGTGTATTGAGCGAGGTCAGTTTCAAACTGCTGCCCGCCGCCTACACCCATGCGACGCTGGTTCTGCCTGATCTGACGGCGGGTGACGCGGTGGCGGCCCTGGCGGTGGCGCTTGGCTCGCCTTATGACGTGACCGGGGCGGGTTGGCTTCCGGGGGAGGGGGCGCTGATACGGGTCGAGGGGCTGGCGGACTCGGTTGCCTATCGCGCCGGGCGGCTGGCCGAAACTCTGGGCCGTTTTGGCGCCATCCGAATTGAACGCGAGGGCGGGGCTACGCTTTGGCACGATCTGGGCGAGGTTGCGCCGTTTAAGGGGCGGCCGGGCAATCTGTGGCGCTTTTCGGTAAAGCCGTCTGATGCGCCGGGGCTGGTGGCGCGGTTAGGCTGCCCGGTGGTGCTGGATTGGGGCGGTGGGCTGGTCTGGGCTTTGACCGCAGAAGGGGTGGATGCGCGCACGCAGGCTGCCCCTTTTGGCGGGCATGCAACCTTGATGCGCGGGTCTGGAGCCGGGGTGTTTCATCCCGAACCCGCACCGCTGGCTGCATTGGCAAGGGGCCTGCGCGCCCGGTTCGACCCGCGCGGCATATTCAACCCCGGAAGGATGGGCTGATGCAGACAAATTTCACTGAACATCAACTTGCCGATCCCCGCATCGCGCGCGCAAATCAAATCCTTCGCGCCTGTGTGCATTGCGGCTTTTGCACCGCAACCTGCCCGACCTATCAGCTGTTGGGGGATGAGCTGGATAGCCCCCGTGGCCGTATCTATCTGATCAAGGAGATGCTGGAACAGGACCGGCCCGCAGACGAAAAAACCGTCAAACATATCGACCGCTGCCTAAGTTGTCTGGCCTGCATGACCACCTGCCCGTCGGGGGTGCATTACATGCATCTGGTGGATCATGCGCGCGAACATATTGAAAAGACGTATAAACGCCCGCTGAAAGACCGTGCGTTGCGCTGGCTTCTGGCACGAGTGCTTCCCTATCCGGGGCGGTTCCGGCTGGCGCTCATGGGCACCCGGATGGTGCGGCCCTTTGCGCGGTTCCTGCCCGATGCGCGGCTGCGCGCGATGGTGGCGATGGCTCCAAGGCAGATCCCCGCCATCAGCCCCAATGATACGCCCCAGGTGTTTGCGGCCACCGGCCCGCGCCGGATGCGCGTGGCGCTGCTGACCGGCTGCGCGCAAAAGGCGCTGAACACCGATATCAACGATGCCACGATCCGCCTGTTGCGCCGTCTGGGATGCGAGGTGGTCGTGGCGCGCGGCATGGGGTGCTGTGGCGCGTTGACCCTTCACATGGGCAAGACCGGCGAAAGCCATGCACAGGCAGCGGCCAACATCCGCGCCTGGATGGCGGAAAAACCCGCCGGCCTTGATGCGGTAGTGATCAATACCTCGGGCTGCGGCACCACGGTCAAGGACTATGGGCATATGTTCCAGGATAGCCCATTAGCCGCCGACGCCGCCGAAGTGGCCGCACTGGCCTGCGATATTTCCGAACTGCTTGCGCGGCTTGGCCTGCCGGAGGGCGCACCCAAGGGGCTGCGCGTCGCCTACCACGCCGCCTGTTCACTACAGCACGGCCAGCAGATCAAGAGCGCGCCCAAGGCGCTGTTGCAGCGGGTGGGCTTTGAGGTGGTCGAACCTGCTGATGCGCATTTATGCTGCGGCTCGGCCGGCACCTACAACCTGCTTCAGCCCAAGATTGCGGCTGAATTGAAGCGCCGCAAGGTCGCCACGCTTGAGGCCAAAACGCCTCAGGTCATCGCCGCCGGAAACATTGGTTGCATGATGCAGATCGGGTCGGGAACCGGGGTGCCGGTGGTGCATACGGTCGAATTGCTGGATTGGGCTCTGGGTGGCCCGAAACCGCCCGCATTGCCATAATCTCGCCCCACCCGACGCCTAACTTTGACGGATACCGATGGCCGGAGAAACAATGCGCCGCCTTGCCCTTATCCTTACCGCGCTTGCCGCACTGGCCACGGCCCCCGTCCTGGCCAAGGATGCAGCCCTCCAAAGCCTGACCACCGGCGACGAAAGCCGCGGCTGGGAAGGTGTCGGGCGGCTGGATCTGGGCGGTAACAGTTTTTGCACCGCATCGCTGATAGCGCCGAACCTGGTCCTGACGGCGGCGCACTGCCTGTTTGCGCGCGATAGTGGCCAGATGATCGACGCCGCACAGATCCGCTTTCTGGCGGGGTGGCGCAACGGTCGTGCCATGGCTTACCGGGGCGCGCGCCGGGCACTGGCACACCCCGATTACCGCTATGAGGGCCGCGATAAGGTAAGCCGGGTGGCCTGGGATCTTGCCCTGGTGGAACTGGACCAGCCAATCCGCCTGCCCTCAATCCAGCCCTTCATTGTCGATACGACCCTGCGTCTGGGCGAAACCGTTGGCGTTGTCTCATACGCCCATGACCGCGCCGAAGCGCCCAGCCTGCAAGAGGTCTGCGAGGTGCTCAACCGCGAAGCCGGGGTGCTGCTGCTTTCCTGTGCGGTTGATTTCGGCTCGTCCGGCGCACCCGTATTCGCGATGCGCAGTGGCGAACCGCATATCGTCTCGGTCGTCTCGGCCAAGGCCGAAATGAACACGCGCAAAGTGTCGCTTGGAACGCTGGTTGACGCCGTGGCAGATCTGCGCGCCGCATTGGAGGCCCCGGCGGGGCAGGGGGCGGGTCAGTTCGTGCCTCAGACCGGTGCGAAATTTCTTAGACCATGAACACCCCTGCGCTGACCCTCGCAGCCGTATTGATCTTTGCGGGCGCGTCTGACGCGCAAAATACTGGCCTGCGCCGCCTGACCCAACGCGACCAGATTTTCGGCTGGGAGGCGGTCGGCCGCGTCGATCTGGGCATGAACGGGTACTGCACCGGCACCCTGATCGCTACGGATCTGGTGCTGACGGCGGCGCATTGCCTTTATAACGGGGCCGCCGCCCATGCCCCACGCGACCCGGCCAACATGCGCTTTCGCGCGGGGCTGACCGATGGCCAGGTAATTGCCGAGCGTGGCGTGGCGGCTGCGGTGGCCCACCCCGGATACACCGCCGACGCGCCGATCAGCGCCCGCAACGTGCAACATGATCTAGCACTCTTGCAGCTCGACAGCCCGATCCCCGCCGCCCTTGCCGCCCCGTTCGCGGTCAATCCCCCGGGCCCCAAAGGCACGTCGGTCAGTGTCGTGTCCTACGCTCAGGGGCGGTCCGATGCGCTATCGTGGCAACGTGTCTGCACCGTCTTTGGTCGCACCAAAGGGTTGGTCGGTTTTGACTGCGATGTTGATTTTGGCTCCTCGGGCGCGCCAGTGTTCGACCGCTCAGGCACGCGCCCTCGAATCGTTTCGGTGGTTTCCGCCGGGGCGCGCAGCGCCACCGGAACCCGTGCCTGGGGGATGGAGTTGCCTGCCCTGCTGGCCGAGCTGAAAGCTGCCCTGCGTGCCGGGCGTGGCGTGCTCACCCCCGGTCAAACACCTCACACCACCCTTAAATCAAAACCCGCTCCGGCCCGGCGCAGCAACGGCGCAAAATTCCTGCGCCCCTGATCCAGCCGCTTTTGTTTGGCGCAAATACTCCCCGCGGAGCGTCCCGCCCAGGATCATATCTCCTGCCGATCACCCTCTTGAAACCCGGTCAACGCCTTCCCAAATTCACCCTGTCAGGGTGCCGCAACCGGGCCTTGGCATGAACCGCCTGGCCCCGATGGGGCGGGTAAACAAACCATCGCTCAAATGAGGATGCGACATGAGAAACTTTGACCTTACCCCCCTCTACCGCGCTACTGTCGGCTTTGACCGGGTCGCTGACATGATGGACCGTGTCATGACCGCGGATGTGACCCAGCCCACTTATCCGCCCTACAATATTGAAAAGGTGGGCGAAAACGCTTATCGGATATCGATTGCGGTGGCGGGTTTTGCGGTAGATGACCTCTCGGTCGACTTGCGTGACGGCACTTTGATCGTTGCGGCCACCAAGGCCACCGACGATTCCGAGCGCCATTATTTGCACCGTGGCATTGCCACCCGCGCGTTCGAGCGCCGTTTCGCGCTGGCGGATCACATGCGCGTAACCGGTGCGGCCCATGTTGATGGGATGTTGCACATTGACCTCGCCCGGGAACTCCCCGAGGCGCTCAAGCCTCGCCGGATCGAGATTTCGGCGCCAGCCGCGCGTGAACAGACGGTAGAGGCAAAGGCCGTCGATAGCTGATCCGCAGCAGATCACACGAACATGTCACGGGCGAAAGGGATGTCGCCCGTGACATTCGGGTTCCATAGTGGCGGTCAATCAGCGTTTCTTGCGCGGCGACTTTGGCTTTGGTGCAGGTAGCGCCTCGGCAAGAACCTGAAATAGGCCTGCCAGCCAATCGGCGTCTTCCCACTGGTCAGGGGGCAGCTGAAAATGGCTTTTCGCGCCGGGGTAGGGAAAACCCTCGGTGACCTCTTTCAAATAGGCGCGCGCAGGGTCTATCGGTTTGATGAACAGGCAATCGTCGCATAAAAGGCCGACTACCTTACCATCGCAGTAAACCGCATATTCACCAAACATCTTGCGCAGGCTCACGCCCGCATTTCCAGATTGTTCCAGCAGGAATTCGGCCGTTTGCGCGCGGGTTGCCATCTGGGTGTCTTCCTTACCTTTGACGCCGCCTAGAAGCTCTTGCGCGCCCGTAGTGCCGCCTGGATGGTGCCATCATCCAGGTAGTCAAGTTCGCCACCGATCGGTACCCCCTGGGCAAGACTGGTCACGGACACGCCGCGCCCTTCCAGCGCCTCAGCGATGTAATGGGCGGTGGTTTGCCCGTCGACCGTGGCATTCAGCGCCAGGATCACCTCGGTAATGCCTTCAGCACCGATCCGGTCCAGCAGGCGCGGGATGCCCAAATCTTCGGGGCCGATAGCGTCAAGCGCACTCAGCGTGCCGCCCAGAACGTGGTAGCGCCCCTTGAAGGCCTGCCCGCGCTCCATCGCCCAAAGATCGGCCACGTCTTCGACCACGCAGATTTCGCCGGAGGCGCGACGCGGGTCGGTGCAAATGCCACAAATATCGCCGCCGGTGATATTGCCGCAGCGCAGACATTCGCGCGCAGTTTCGGCAACATGCGCCATTGTCGTAGCCAAAGGCGCCATCAGCGCACCGCGCCGCGCGATCAGATGCAGCACCGCGCGCCGTGCCGAACGCGGGCCAAGCCCCGGCAGCCGTGCCATCAGCCCGATCAGGTCTTCTATCTCGTCCGACGCGCCGCGGGTCACTGGCGGCTCAGATCGGCAGGTTCATATCGGCGGGCAGGCCCATTTCTTCGGCCAGCTTTGCCATTTCGGCCTGCGTGCGTTCGGCGGCGCGTTTTTGCACGTCTTTGATCGCGGCAAGGATCAGGTCTTCGACCACCTCCTTATCGTCGGCCTTGAAAATCGCGGGGTCGATCTTGAGCGAGGTCAGCTCGCCCTTGGCGGTGGCTTCGGCACGCACCAGCCCGGCCCCGGATTCGCCCTGCACGATGATCTGCGTCAGCTGTTCTTGCAGCGCGGCCATCCGCGTCTGCATGTCTTTTGCGGCTTTCATCATCTTGGCCATGTCGCCCAAGCCGCCTAAACCTTTGAACATCCTGCTCTCCTTAGTTGTCCTCGAACGGATCCCATTCATCCTCGACCTCGGGCAGCGCATCAAAGCTGGCCTGAAGGTTAAGGGCTTCCGGGGTTCTGATATCGTCTATCTTCGCGCCGGGGAAGGCGGCAAAAATTGCCTGCACCAGCGGGTTTTCCATCGCCTCGGCTTCGGCGGCGCGGCGGTCTGCGTTGCGCGTTTCAAGCAGGGTTTCCCCGCCGCCGCTGTTCGTCACGCAAACGCCCCAGCGCACCCCGGTCCAGCCCTGAAGGCGGGCCGCAAGGTTTGCGGCCAGATCGCGCGGCGCATCGGGTGTGGGTTCAAACTCGATCCGGCCGGGGCTATAGCGCACCAGCCGCAGATGCCCCTCGACATCAAGCAGCAGTTTCACATCGCGCATCCGCCGGATCAGTTCAACCACGTCGTCGAATTGCGAAAACCGGGCAAGGGCAGATTCGGGCTGATGCGCCAGTGCGGTTGCCGCCCCGCCGGACCCGGTCGGGCCAGAGGTGGGGAAACGGCCTTGCGCCACCGGTGTGGCATGCACCGGCCCACCCCCTGAAGGCGCCGCGCCACCGGGGCCACCGGGGCCCGGCGATGTGGTGCCGGGGCCTTGCTGAATGCGCTTTAGCAGCATTTCGGGGTCCGGCAGATCAGCGACATGGGTCAGCCGGATCACGGCCATTTCTGCGGCCATCATCGCGTTGGGGGCGGCGGCCACCTCTTCCAGCGCCTTCAAAAGCATCTGCCACATTCGCGTCAGAACCCGCATCGGAATAGCGGCGGCCATGGCCTGCCCGCGGGCGCGTTCATCCGGTGGCACGGTCGGGCCTTCGACCGCCTCGGGGGTGATCTTGATCACCGAAATCCAGTGGGTGATTTCGGCCAGATCGCGCAGCACCGCCATCGGATCGGCGCCATCAGCGTATTGGCCCGACAGTTCAGTCAGGGCCGCCGCCGCTTCGCCCTTCAGGATCATGTCAAACAGATCAAGCACGCGGCCCCGGTCCGCGAGCCCCAGCATGGCACGCACCTGCGCCGCCGAGGTTTCGCCCGCGCCATGCGCGATTGCCTGATCCATCAGGCTCATCGCGTCGCGCACAGAGCCTTCGGCGGCGCGGGTGATCAGCGCCATGGCATCGGGTGCAAGGCTTGCCCCCTCCAGCCCGGCGATACGGGCCAGATGCGCCAACATCACCTCGGGCTCGATTCGCTTCAGATCAAACCGCTGGCAACGCGACAGAACGGTGACAGGCACCTTGCGAATTTCCGTGGTGGCAAAGATGAATTTGACGTGCGCAGGCGGCTCTTCTAGCGTTTTGAGCAGCGCGTTGAAGGCGCTGGTCGACAGCATATGCACTTCGTCGATGATATAGACCTTGTAGCGCGCCGAAGCTGCCCGGTAATGGACCGACTCGATGATTTCGCGGATATCGCCAACACCCGTGCGCGAGGCGGCGTCCATTTCCATCACGTCGACATGCCGGCCCTCAGCGATGGCGACGCAATGTTCGCAGGTCAGGCAGGGTTCGGTCGTGGGGCCGCCGTTTCCGTCAGGGCCAATGCAGTTCAACCCCTTGGCGATGATCCGGGCGGTCGTGGTCTTGCCGACCCCGCGCACCCCCGTCATCACGAAAGCATGGGCGATCCGGCTGGCGGCAAAGGCGTTTTTCAGCGTGCGCACCATCGCATCCTGGCCGATCAGATCGGCAAAGGTCGCGGGGCGGTATTTGCGGGCGAGAACCTGATAACCGGTATCGGGCGTGTCAGACATAGGGCAGGCTCCTTGCGGCTGCGGCGCAGTCTAGACGGCTGGGCGGGGGACGTAAACGGGGAGCATTGCGCAAAACCCCAATACCGCGGGCATCGCCAATCTGGCGCGGCGCTGAACCTGCCTCTTGACTCGGTCAGGGGGGGCTATATAAGCCCGCCATCCCGGTGCCGCGAGGTGCCGGGTCATTCATTGGTGTTGGTGGACCCCGCAAGGGGAACCCTGTCGCCCGAAACCCTGTAGAGGGTTGGGGGAAAGGACAACGCCCTTCGAGCTTTCACTGCCGATCAGGTGGGGCTTGCCAGATGGAACCATGGCGCAGCGTAATCCGCGCCGACGGTTTCAAAGGCAAGATCCGATTTTCGGAAGGCGGGGAAGGCGCACATAAAGAAGGAGATCAGCCGTGACGAAACGCACGTCTGCCAAGTATAAAATTGACCGCCGCATGGGCGAAAACATCTGGGGCCGCGCGAAATCGCCGGTTAACCGTCGTGAATACGGCCCGGGTCAGCACGGCCAGCGCCGCAAAAACAAGCTTTCCGATTTCGGCACTCAGCTGCGTGCAAAGCAAAAGCTGAAGGGTTACTATGGTGACCTGACCGAAAAACAGTTCCGCAAGATCTATGGCGAAGCCGAGCGGGTCAAGGGTGACACCGGCGAGAACCTCGTAGGTCTGCTGGAGCGTCGCCTGGACGCCGTGATCTATCGCGCGAAATTTGTGCCGACCGTGTTTGCGGCCCGTCAGTTCGTGAACCACGGCCATATCACCGTCAACGGCGCGCGCGTGAACATCGCGTCCTACCGCGTGAAAGAGGGCGATGTGATCGCCGTTCGGGACCGCTCGAAGCAATTGGCAATCGTGCTGGAATCGGTGCAACTGACCGAACGCGACGTGCCGGATTACCTGGAGGTCGATCATTCGAAAATGACCGCAACCTTCGTGCGCACCCCCACGTTGGCGGACGTTCCCTACCCGGTCGTGATGGAACCGAACCTGGTCGTCGAATTCTACGCCAAGAACTGATCCTTCGGGTTCAATCCGTTCACGGGCCGCGCCGCAGGGTGACGCTTTTCGTGAGGTGGGAGCCTCGAAGCTGACGATTCCTGCCGTGCGTGCCCCAGAAAAAATGCTGCGTCCTTCCAGGGCGCAGCAAAATTATGAGTAAAAACCCTTGTTGGGTGGTAGATATGGGGCGATTGCCACCGTTCTTCAAAAGGTAAATTCTGGAAAGCCAATCGTGAAAGCGAACGCCAAGTCACCGGACTTCTGGAAGCCAGCGATGAGCAGTGCGACTTACACTGAAGAACGTGCTGATCTCTTGATTGATCATCTAATAGAGTGTCGAAGTGAAAATCCTTGGCCTGCGATCTGATCATAGATTGTAAATGAAGGGTGCGCCTTCGGTTGCCACGTCCGACCAAAACTGATTGCACATGCTGCCGGGATTGCCGGAAAGACAGACAGATCGACCTCCATCCCGTGCTGGTTCTTGATCGCATCCAAGGTCTTGTCGACAAGCTCGCGGTACTCAGTCAGATCTGCTTTATTTCGAAGCTCACTTGCGCCAAACCGACTGCCCTGGATTTCCCAGATGGGGATTTCATCGCCGCGCAGGGGCTGCGCAACGCGATCGTCGGATACGCTCGCCGTCACCGACAATTCAAGAGTCACCTTTTTCTGCCCGTCTTGACCCGTCGAGCACCGCGGCGGCATCCTGGTCCTTGCCGGAGATGTCGTCCTCCCCGCTTCTAAAATTACCAAGCAAGGCGTCTACAAATCTAGGGGCTATTGACCTGCCACGGGATTTTTCCGCCATCTGGGATTAGGGTCCGGCCCAACAAAGGGACGGACAATGAAGCGAACGAGATACAGCGAAGGGCAGATCATCGGCATTCTGACCGAGCACGCGATATGCGCGAAGTGTGCCGACCTTTGCCGCGAGCATGGCCCGTCGGAGGGCACCTTCTACGCCTGGAAGGCCAAGTATGGCGGGATGACGGTGTCGGATGCGAAGCGGCTGAAGTCACCGGAAGATGAGAATGCAAAGCTGACGAAGCTTCTTGCGGAACAGATGCTGGATAGCGAGACCTTTGCATGCCATTGGTCCGAGGACAATGGTCGCGCGCAAAGAAGGAACTACTCTCAAAAAATGGCAGCGTCCGCCGCGAAGCGCGAGGCTGTCGCGCATCTTCAGGCCAAGCTGGGCCTGTCGGAGCAGCGGGCCTGCCGCCTTGTTGATGTGGATCGCGAGATGATCCGCTACCAGCCCATTCGACCGGCCGAGACCGAACTGTGCCAGCGGCTGCAGGATCTGGCCACTGAGAGATCGGAATTGGAGCGCCATTGGTCCGAGTCACAATGGAGATGGTTTGGCTAACCTGCGGATTTCGCGGAGAATGGGCGCTGATTTCGCGCGATCGTGGGCACGCGTTTCGCGCCATGTTGGATGCTGATTTT
>NZ_JBLJBV010000021.1:0-67137 GCF_047638075.1 Phaeovulum sp. | reverse complement strand
AACGCGAAGATCGCGAGCGCGAAGAAGCGCTGAAAGCCAAGGCCGAAGAAGACGAGCGCAAGGCCCGCGAAGCACAACTGCGCGCGCAGAAAAAAGAAGACGTGCGCAAGCCTTCTGCGAAAGAGGCCGCACCCCTTGATCCGGCCGCAGCCGAGGCTGTTGCGTCGCGCGCCGAAACCAAGGGCGTTACCCTTGCCGGCCCGCGAAAGACCGACCGCGAGCGCGACACCCGCAGTAATGATCGTGGTGACGCACGGGGCAAAGCCAAAACCGATGACAACCGCCGCACCGGCAAACTCAGCCTGAATCAGGCGCTTTCGGGTGAGGGCGGGCGCACACGCAGCATGGCCGCGATGAAGCGCAAACAGGAAAAAGCCCGGCAAAAGGCCATGGGAACCGGTCAAAAAGCCGAGAAAATGGTCCGCGACGTCCAATTGCCGGAAACCATCGTGGTGCAAGAGCTGGCCAACCGCATGGCTGAACGTGCCGCGGATGTTATCAAATCGCTCATGAAAATGGGCTTGATGGTCACAATGAACGAGCCGATTGACGCCGATACCGCCGAACTGGTTATCGAGGAATTCGGCCACAAAGCAGTGCGCGTGTCGGATGCTGACGTTGAACAGGTCATCGATACCGTCGAGGACCGCGACGAAGACCGCAAGCCGCGCCCGCCGATCGTGACGATCATGGGTCACGTCGATCACGGCAAGACCTCGCTTTTGGATGCGATCCGCAGAACTACCGTTGCCGGTGGCGAAGCAGGCGGCATTACCCAGCATATCGGCGCCTATCAGGTGACGACCGAAACCGGTGCTGTTCTTACGTTCCTTGACACGCCGGGTCACGCGGCCTTTACCAGCATGCGCGCCCGTGGCGCCCAGGTGACCGATATCGTTGTGCTGGTCGTGGCTGCCGATGATCAGGTGATGCCGCAAACGATCGAGGCAATTGCGCACGCCAAGGCCGCAAAGGTGCCGATGATCGTGGCGATCAACAAGATCGACAAATACGAGGCGAACCCGCAAAAGGTGCGCACGGATCTGTTGCAGCATGAAGTGGTCGTCGAGGCCATGTCGGGCGATGTTCAGGATGTCGAGGTTTCGGCAAAAACCGGCATCGGGTTGGATAACCTTCTGGAGGCGATCGCCCTTCAGGCCGAAATCCTTGACCTGCGTGCCAACGCCGACCGCAATGCGGTAGGTGCGGTGATCGAGGCCAAGCTGGATGTCGGCCGTGGCCCGGTCGCGACCGTTCTGGTACAAAACGGCACATTGCGGCAGGGCGATATCTTTGTTGTCGGGGAGCAGTGGGGCAAGGTCCGCGCGCTTATAAACGACAAGGGCGAGCGGGTTTCCGAGGCACTGCCTTCGGTCCCGGTCGAGGTGCTTGGCCTGCACGGCACCCCCGAAGCGGGCGATGTGTTGAACGTCGTCGAAACCGAGGCTCAGGCCCGCGAGATTGCCGACTATCGGATGGATGCGGCAAAAGACAAACGTGCCGCTGCCGGGGCGACAACGACACTGGAACAACTGATGGCCAAGGCCAAGGCGGATCTGTCTGTGGCCGAACTGCCGATTCTTGTGAAGGCTGACGTGCAGGGTTCTGCCGAGGCTATCGTTCAGGCGATGGAGAAAATCGGCAATGAAGAGGTGCGTGTGCGCGTGCTTCATTCCGGGGTTGGCGCAATCACGGAAACCGACATCGGCCTGGCCGAGGCGTCAGGCGCGCCGGTGATTGGTTTTAACGTACGGGCCAACGCCTCAGCACGGGCCAGCGCCAATCAAAAGGGTGTCGAGATCCGTTACTACTCGATCATCTATGATTTGGTGGATGACATCAAAGCTGCCGCGTCGGGCCTGCTGAAAAACGAGGTGCGCGAGCATTTCATCGGCTACGCCGCGATCAAAGAGGTGTTCAAGGTGTCGGGCGTGGGCAAGGTTGCCGGGTGCCTTGTCACCGAGGGCGTGGCGCGCCGGTCGGCGGGTGTGCGCCTGCTGCGCGACAACGTGGTGATCCACGAAGGCACGCTGAAGACGCTCAAGCGGTTCAAGGACGAGGTCAAAGAGGTGATCTCGGGTCAGGAATGCGGGATGGCCTTCGAAAACTACGAAGACATCCGCAACGGCGACGTGATCGAGATTTTCGAGCGCGAAGAAGTTGTGCGCAAACTGGACTGATGCGCGAAAACCTTCTGTGCCCAACACCAAAGAAAAGCCGCCTGATCTCAGGCGGCTTTTTCGTTGCATGGGCGCCGGCTTCGTGTAGCTGCAAGCAAGGGATGGGGTTGCCTTACAGCCAGTCGCGCAGGATCGGGATCAACGGTACATCCGCAGGCGGCATCGGGTAGTTGCGCAGATCTGCGGGTCGCACCCATGCAAGGCGCTGCCCTTCGCGCGGCTGCACGATGCCTGTCCATTTGCGGCAGGCAAACAGTGGCATCAACAGGTGGAAATCCGGGTAGGTATGGCTTGCAAAGGTCAACGGCGCGAGGCACGAGGCATAGGTGTCTATCCCCAACTCTTCATGCAATTCACGGATCAGCGCCGCTTCGGGTGTCTCGGATGGCTCAACCTTGCCGCCCGGAAACTCCCACAGCCCTGCCATGGATTTGCCTTCCGGGCGCTCGGCCAGCAGGACACGACCATCCTTGTCAATCAGCGCGACAGCCGTGACCAATAGTATTTTCACGAACGGTAATCCGCGTTGATGTCAATGTAGCGGTGCGTCAAATCGCAGGTCCAGACCGATTTCGACGCCTTGCCAAGGCCCATATCGACACCGATGACCAGCTCCGCCCCCTCCATATAGGCCGAGGCTTTTTCCTCGTCATAGGACGGCGCGCGCCAGCCATTTTCGGCCAGAACCATATCGCCAAAGCTGATTTTCAGCCGGTCGCGGTCAGCCTTTGCGCCGGATTTGCCAATGGCGGCAACCACCCTGCCCCAGTTTGCATCTTCGCCAGCGACCGCGGTTTTGACCAAAGGCGAATTGGCGATTGCCATGGCCACCCGGTGCGCGTCGGCGGCATCGGCGGCCCCGGTCACCCGCACCTCAACAAATTTCGTGGCCCCCTCGCCGTCGCGCACCACCTGATGCGCGAGGTCCATCATCACACCACGCAGCGCGGCCTCAAAGTCTTTGGCAATCTTGCCGCGCAGATCACCGATTTCGGCGGCAGCGCTTTGCCCTGTTGCCGCCAAAACCAGCGCATCCGAGGTTGAGGTGTCGCTATCCACGGTGATCGCGTTGAACGTATCATCAATTTGCCGCGACAGGATCTTTTGCAAATTCTCGGCCGAGATTTTCGCGTCGGTAAAGATATAAACCAGCATCGTCGCCATATCGGGCGCAATCATGCCCGACCCTTTGGCAATACCCGCAATGCGGATTGCGCCGCCCTCGCCCTGCACCTCGGCCATGGCACCTTTGGGGAAGGTGTCGGTGGTCATGATCGCACGGGCGGCATGTTTGATCGCCGCAGCATCAAGCGCTGCGACCAGATCCGGCACCTTGGCTGTGATCCGGTCGTAGGGCAGCGGCTCCCCGATTACCCCGGTCGAGGATGAAAACACCCGGCTAGCCGGCACACCCAGCGCCGAGGCAACAGCGCCCGTGACCGCATCGACCGCCTCTTGCCCCGCCGCGCCGGTAAAGGCGTTGGCGTTACCGGAATTGACGATGATCGCGGCCCCGGCATCTGCGGGCGCCGTTACCGCCAGCTTGGCCTGACAGTCCAGCACGCAGGCCGCGCGGGTGGATGACCGGGTAAAGGCCCCTGCAATCGCAGTGCCCGGCGCAAGCCGCACCAGCATCACATCGGTGCGCCCCGCATAGCGAACCTGCGCCTCGGCTGCAGCGAACTCGGCCCCCGCAATAACCGGAAGCGCGGGAAAGGCGGCAGGCGCCAGGGGTGACACCGGGTTTGGTTTCTTGCCCAGGGAAGTATCCGCCAAAATCGCATCCAGCCGCTTTTCCAGCTTGGCAAGTTTCGACTTCAGCTTTTTTGCCTTGGCCTTCCAGCCATCCGCTTTTTTCGACTCTTTCTTGGCCATTGCCCTGCCCTTTTGCTTAGTTGCCCAGAATCGACGTGTCTTTCAGAATTGCCGGATCAACGCCTTCGACCTGCTTTTCAATCTTGGCTTTTTCAACAACCTCCGCAACCCGGGCTTGCACAGCCTCTTGGCGCAAATCGCCTTCCAGCTCGGCCCGGACATCCTCGATCGAGGGGGCCTCGGTCAGGCGGCTGTCGATCAGTTTGATGATGTGCCAGCCATATTCGGTCTGCACCGGCCCGGCGATGTCGCCCGGCTTCATCGCGGCCACGGCGTCGCCAAAGGGCTTGACCATCGCCGCCAAACCGAACCAGCCCAGATCGCCCCCACCCGCAGCCGCGCCATCGGTCGACTTCAGCTTGGCGGTTTCGGCAAAATCGGCGCCAGCGCCGATCTCGGCTTTGATCGCCTTGGCCTCATCCTCGGTTGCCACGATGATATGGGCGGCGTTATATTCGCGCGTGGGCTCGGCCGCGGCGTATTTCATATCATAGGCGGTTTTGATGCCGTCTTCGGTGACAGCGCTTTTTGCGGTCTGATCCAGAACCGCACCCGCCAGATAGGCCCGCCGGTCCACTTCCAGCATCATCTCATCGCGCTTGGTCATCTTGGCCGCGCCGATTTCCGACAGGGCGGTTTGCTGAATCAACTGATCCAGAATACCCGTAAACAACACGTCATCGGCAAGCGTCTGATATTCCGCAGGCAGGCTATCGCGCACGGCAACCATATGCCCCAACGTAATCTTGGTGCCATTCACCGTAGCCATCACGCTATCGGCGGTAAGATCTGCGGCATGGATTGGCCCGGAAATCGCCAATGTCAGCGCGGTTGCACCCAAAAATTTCGTAACAATCGACATCAAAGCCACTCCTTTAAGGCCACGGACCCCCGTGGCGTTGACACTTTGGCGGCTGGCGCTTACATCGCCAAGGGTCTTGTCATGGCCCTGTCCGCCCATATTTGCCCGCCGTTCTAGGCTCGCACTGAGGCGCGGGCAAGGCCGACAATCACACGAATTGGTCAGTCGATCCTGCGGAGAAAACATGCTGGGCTTTGGGACACTCGCGAAAAAGGTTTTTGGCACCCCCAATGACCGCAAGGTAAAATCGGTGCGCCCGCTTGTGGCGAAGGTCAACGCACTGGAAGCCGAGTTTGAAAAGCTCTCGGATGATGAAATCAAGGCGAAAACCAAAGCACTGTCCGCACGGGCGCAGGGCGGCGAAAGCCTTGATGATCTGTTGCCCGAAGCCTTTGCAAACTGCCGGGAGGCGGCCCGTCGGGCGCTTGGCCTGCGGGCATTTGACACGCAGTTGATGGGCGGCATTTTCCTGCATCAGGGCAATATTGCCGAAATGAAAACCGGCGAAGGCAAGACCCTTGTCGCCACCTTTCCCGCCTATCTGAACGCACTGGCGGGCAAGGGCGTGCATATCGTGACCGTCAACGACTATCTGGCAAAGCGCGATGCGGAATGGATGGGCAAGGTCTATGCGCAGCTGGGCCTGACGACAGGGGTGGTTTACCCCAACCAGTCGGATGAGGAAAAGCGTGCCGCCTACAAGGCGGACGTGACCTATGCCACCAATAACGAACTGGGCTTTGACTATCTGCGCGACAACATGCGCGGCAGCATTGCGGAAATGGCGCAGCGCGACCATTTCTTTGCGATCGTCGACGAGGTGGACAGTATTCTGGTCGATGAGGCGCGCACCCCGCTGATCATCTCTGGCCCCAGCCAGGACCGCAGCGACCTTTACCGTGTGCTGGATGCCTATATCCCTGAAATCCTGCCCGAGCATTTCAAGCTGGATGAAAAGACCCGCAACGCCACCTATACCGAAGAGGGCAACGAATTCATCGAAAACCGGCTGCAGGAAGATGGCGTTTTGCCCCCCGGTCAGTCGCTTTACGATCCCGAAAGCACGACTATCGTGCATCACGTCACCCAGGCCCTGCGCGCGCATAAGCTTTTCCACAAGGATCAGAACTACATCGTGCGGAATGATGAGGTGGTGCTCGTCGACGAATTTACCGGCCGGATGATGGCGGGCCGCCGCCTGTCGGATGGTCTGCATCAGGCGATCGAGGCGAAAGAGGGCGTCACCATCCAGCCCGAAAACGTGACCTTGGCCAGTGTGACCTTTCAAAACTACTTCCGCCTTTACGAAAAGCTGGCCGGGATGACCGGCACCGCCTCGACCGAAGCCGAAGAGTTTCAGGAAATCTACAAACTGGGTGTGGTGGAAGTACCCACCAACCGCCCGATCCAGCGGAAGGATGATCACGACCGCGTTTACCGCACCGCCAATGAAAAATACGCCGCCGTCGTGGTGGCAATCAAAAAGGCGCAGGCGGTTGGTCAGCCGATGCTGGTTGGCACAACGTCGATTGAAAAATCGGAAATGCTGTCGGATCTTCTCAAGAAAGAGAAAATTCCGCATAATGTTCTGAACGCGCGCCAGCACGAACAAGAAGCAACAATCGTTGCGGACGCGGGTAAGTTCGGCGCCGTGACGATTGCCACCAACATGGCCGGCCGCGGCACCGACATTCAGTTGGGCGGCAACGTTGACATGAAGGTTCTTGAGGCGCTGGCCAAAGACCCCACCGCCAACCCCGACACGCTTCGCACGCGAATCGAGGCCGAACACGCCGACGAAAAAGCGCGCGTCATTGCTGCGGGTGGCCTGTTTGTGCTGGCGACCGAACGTCACGAAAGCCGCCGCATCGACAACCAGCTGCGCGGCCGTTCCGGCCGTCAAGGCGATCCCGGCCGTAGCCTGTTTTTCCTCAGCCTCGAAGATGACCTGATGCGCATTTTCGGGTCGGATCGTCTGGACAAGGTATTGTCCAGCCTTGGCATGAAGGAAGGCGAGGCAATTGTGCACCCATGGGTGAACAAATCGCTGGAACGCGCGCAGGCCAAGGTTGAAGGCCGTAACTTTGACATCCGCAAACAGTTGTTGAAATTTGACGACGTGATGAATGACCAGCGAAAGGCCGTGTTCAGCCAGCGCCGGGAAATCATGGAAGCCGACGACATTTCCGAGATTGCCCGCGATATGCGCCATCAGGTGATTGATGATCTGGTTACGGAATTCATGCCGCCGAAATCTTACGCCGATCAGTGGAACACGGACGGTCTGCACGAGGCCGTGCTGACCAAGTTGAATATTGATCTGCCGATTGCGTCCTGGGCCGCCGAAGAAGGCGTCGACCAAGAGAGTATTCGCGAGCGGCTGGAGCAGGCTACCGACGCCTTCATGGCACAAAAGGCCGAGGTCTTTGGTGATGAAACCATGCGCTCGATCGAAAAGCAGATCCTTTTGCAGACGATCGACACCAAATGGCGCGAACATCTGGTAACATTGGAACACCTGCGTTCGGTCGTCGGGTTCCGCGGTTATGCGCAGCGTGACCCGCTTTCAGAATACAAGACCGAAAGCTTTCAGTTGTTCGAAGCCCTTCTTGACGGGTTACGCGCAGATGTAACCCAGCGGCTGGCACAGATCCGCCCACTGACAGCCGAAGAACAGGCCGCGATGATGGCGCAGGCCGCCCCAAAGGCCCCCGAAGCAACCGCGCCGCCCCCCCTTGTCGAGGGGTTTGACGAAGCCGATCCAAGCACCTGGGGCAACCCCTCGCGGAATGACCCCTGCCCGTGCGGTTCGGGGGAAAAGTTCAAACACTGTCATGGTCGGCTTGCATAACCAATCCGCCACGGATTACGGCATTGAAAGGGCGGCGAAAGCCGCCCTTGTCACTATATAGCCGTATACAGGCGGTTTTTCCCTTATATCAAAGAAGCGTTGGCGTTTGGCATCACCAAGAATGCCTTTTCCTCGTCATGGCTTCGCCCCTTTTCGCAATTAACCCTGTCTTAAGAAGTTGAAATCTGGGGGAAATCATGCGGATCAGGCAAAACGCCGCGCCGGTTGGTGTAGCGCTTCTTGTGGCAGCGGCTGCAGGGCATTTCATGCAAAGCGGCGCCATTCCAGACCGTCACGCCACGATATCAGGTGCTGAAACGCTAGAGAAATCCGCAGGGCTAACCAACATCACATCGGTTGCCGGTGTCTTCGACAACCAAAAGACGCGCAAGACAGCCTTTAATCTATCGAATTCGACAGCGTTCCCAAAACTTCCCAATCGTCACGTTCCCCCCGATTTGGCGGCCTCCTATGCAGTAACTCCCCCTGCGGAAGCCTCGGCCAGCTTCACCTCTGATTGCCCAGCACCCGAATGCCCGGCCGATCGTGACAATCATAACCGGGTGCCGGCCCCGTAGTATGATTGCCTGCGCCCGCTTGATAACCGTGTGACAGGCATGACAGCTGATCCGCCGGCCACGGCGACCGCGCCAAATTCGGAACGGATCCCTATTTCCATTTGTGCAACACGCGGCGAAGCGGCAGGATCAGCGCCTTGGCTGGTCCCTGGCCGGGGGATTTTCAATCTGCATCGGATTACCGCCTGCGGGCCTTGATCGTTTCTCCGCGCGATGTCGTCAGCACCAAGGCGCCTTCATCATCGACAGTGTGAGTGTCCACCGCGGCAAGTAACCCCAAAAGGCGTTGCTCTTGTTCCATAAGGGCCGGGGGGCAGGCCATCATGGTAACGCCACCGAGGGCGATGGACAGCGCCCCGTTTTCCACTGTGTAGTTGGCGATCAACCGATTGCAGGTGGCATTTCCGGCCAAGCTGCCGTCGGGCAGAAACAGCAGGCTTGCGGGGCTGTTGTCGATCACGCCCCTGCCCGCGATATCCTCGATGATCCACTCTCGTCCGATCAGTTGGGGGGCCTCTTCCTGCGCCATGAGGTAGTCGGCAACCGCGCGGTATGCCGGTAACGAAGTCGGATCGCTAGCCGCGTTTGCCGCAACCGGGTTCGACGCGAACCGCACGATTACCATGTTGGCCGCCGGATCCACCCAGACAGTCTGCCCATGCACGCCGCGCGCCGCAAACGCGCCGTGATCGTCATGGCTGATCCACCACATGCCGCGATAGCTCCATCCGGGCAGCAACTCATATCCGGCCCTGGCGAAGGCGGTCGTGTCGCCACCCTGACGGATGCGGGCAATTGCCTCGGCGGGGATGATCTGATCGCCGTTCCAATTGCCCTCATTCAGCATCAACTGGCCAAAGCGCGCCATGTCGCGCAGCGTCGCGTTGAACCCCCCGCCCGCAAAAGGTGTGCCGATGGAATCGACAGTATAGAATGCCTCACGCTCGGCGCCGATCCGCGACCAGATACGGTTGGAAAAATAGTCAGCCGCAGAAATACCCGTGGTGCGCGCGATCAACCAGCCTGCCGCATCCGCATTCACGGTCTTGTAGCCGAAGGCATCGCCATGTTCACCCTTCTTCTGAACGGTCTGGAGATAGTCAAAATAGCTGCGTGGCCCGTTCTGCCCTTCTGGCGCTGGCAGGGGGCTGCCGGCTTTGGCATATTCCCAGACTTCGGCATCGGGGTCGGCATAATCCTCGGAATAATTCAGTGCCGTCGTCATCTCCAGCACCTGTGCCACGGTGGCATCACCAAATGCACTGTCCGCCAGTTCGGGAATGACATCTGCCATCTGCGCCGCTCCGTCCAGTTTGCCCTCGGCAACCAGCACTTCGGCCATAAGCCCGGTCAGGCTTTTCGTGACTGACATCGCACCATGCAAGGTGTCTTTGTCCAGACACCCATCATAGCGCTCGTAAACAACGCGGCCCTTGTGAAGAACCAAAATACCATCGGTGTAGTTTATACCGAACGCGGCGTTCCACGTCAGGGGGGCGCCGCCGCCAAGCGGTGTAAAGGTCACAGCGTCCAACCCGGCATCAGGGTCGGCGGGAAGCGCGCTTACCCCATTGGTGCCATTTCGGACGGCGACGGACGGCATCAGTTCACGAAAGTGGCACACGGTCCAGCGCAGCTTTGGGAAAGAAAAATAGTCAGGGTCAGTAAAACGGATGGTTTTGTCCGCAGGCGGTGGAAATCCCTGCATCCAGCCAAGGGTATTTGGGTCTGATGCCCCTGCCCCGAGTGGCGCGGTCGTCTGCCCCATGGCGGTACTGCCCAATGTCAGGGATACGGTCGTGATCGCTGCAAGCATTCTGTTCATCGTCGTTTTCCTTAACCGAGTTCGTGCACGCCCTCAGGATTTGCCCGCCAATCCAGTTTGCCGCGGGGCTTATGGTAAAATCGCGCCATTCACCATGTTTTCACCTTACCCAACCGGCGCACCGCGACCAAGCCCACCCCGCCCCCTTCACGGGACCGGCGCTTTGCCATCGTCTTTTCCGCCGGATTGAAGACACCGTTTCAACATCTCTTTGGAAATGATTATCGCGGGCCGCAGCGCCGATATCGCATGATACCCACCGCGCACATAAAATAAGAGGGGGTGTTGAATCCCATCACAACGCCGCCATAAATCTGGAAGAGAAACAAACTGCCTCAGTATTCAGTAATTTGCCAAAGCGCCTCGCAGGTTTGGGATTTGACAAAGACTTGTGATCCGTCCTGATCAAGCCAAGCTTCAAACTCGGCCGTCGTGGGGGTGGTTTTCTTGACGCGCGCAAAAGCCGCTCAATCACGGGCTTTCTCCGGAGTCAGGTTACTGACACATTAAGTTTCCTAAGGCTGTCAGGCCCGCATGATTCAAGCCCCACACAAAAGGGGAGAGGATGCCGTCATCGAAAAAGACCTTGTCGCGCGCCCCGGTGCCGCAGGCTGAGGCAAAGAAGAAACCAGAGAATGATCAATGATATCAACATGGTGCGGGTGAAGGGACTCGAACCCCCACGCCAAAGGCGCCAGAACCTAAATCTGGTGCGTCTACCAATTCCGCCACACCCGCAACAAGGCGCCTTCTAGCAAGTGGTTCGCACAAAGGCGAGCGAAAAAGCACAGATCGGGTGATCAGCAGATAGGCTAGAAAAAGACCAGCGATTAACCAGTTATTGCCTTATTGCTGCGAAAAGGTAAAAGAAAGGGACTGTAGGATTACCACAATGGCCAAACTGATTACTGGACACCACGCCATGCATGGAACCACCATGCCCCAGCCCACCTCGACCCGCTACGGTGGTATCGCGCGGGGTAGCGAGGTGCGCACAACGGAAGGCCCGCTTCCGGTAGAATATCTACTCGTCGGTGATAGTGTGGTCACGCATTCTGGCGTGCAAAAGATCACCCATATTCATCAAACCATGATCGTCGGGCCGATGATCGGTATTCGGTCCTGCTGTTTGGGGTTTGAGCGCCCGACGCAGGCGTTGCTGTTGGCACCGCAAACGCGGGTGTTGCTGCGTGATTGGCGGGCGCGGGTGCTATACGGGAAGAAATCGGCGCTCGTCCCGGTCGAACGTCTGGTGGATGATGCGTTCATAGCGCCCATAGCATCAGTTCGGGTGCAGATTTACACATTGACGTTGGACGCTTCGGCGGCATTCTATGCCAATGGCGTCGAGATCGGCACCGAGCCGATGCGCGTGACCGCCAAAGCCGCGCCATTGACCCGCCGCATTCAGGCGTGAAGCGTTCTCAAAACGGCCGGCAACGCATCGGGTAAATCCTCGGCGATAAGACCGGGACCGATGTGGCGCGCAGCTTCGACATGAAGCCACGCGGCTGTGGATGCCGCCTGAAAAGGGGCAATTCCCCGCGCCAATAACCCGGTGACGAACCCCGCCAGCACATCGCCCGCCCCAGCCGTCGCAAGCCAGGGTGCGGTGCGCGCGTAATGGGCCGAATTGATGCCGCACTCACCCTCGGGGGTGGCAATAACCGTATCCACACCTTTAAGCAGCACAACGCACCCGGCCCGCGCTGCGGCATCGCGCGTGGCGTCCACCTTGGAATAGGCGGGGCCCTTGGTAGCGGGCGCATCCAGTCGCGTAGCGATATCGGGGAACAGGCGTGTGAATTCACCTTTGTGAGGGGTCAGCACACAGTTTTTGTGCAGCGCCGCGAACAGCTTATCCGGCGCGCCCGCGTAGGCCGTCAGCGCGTCCGCGTCCAGAACACAGGCGCGCTTTGCCGCCAGCGCCGCCGGAACCATGGCCCGCGCCCGCGCTACCCCCAGACCGGGGCCCAACAGCAAGGCGTTCAACCGTGTATCCGCAATCATTTCATCAAAGGCCGCCGTATCTGCCAGCGTGCGCAGCATCACCGCATCCAGCCGCGCGGCATTTTCCGTCAACGCCTCGGGGGGGCAGGCCACTGTTACCAGCCCCGCACCGATGCGCAACGCGCCGCGTGCCGCCAGACGTGCGGCCCCCCCCCTGCCCACCCCACCCGACAAAACCAACGCGTGGCCGTGGGAATATTTGTGTCCTTCAATCCGCTTGGCAAGAATTCCTGAGGCGTTTGCAAACCCCGACAAGGTTACCGGGCGCTTGGGCCAATCGCCAACAGGCGGTATCGAGGGCGGATCACCGTCGCAGGCAGTCAACCCGATATCGGCCACTGCGACACGACCGCAAAAATATGGGCCATACGCCAGAAAATGCCCCACCTTTGGCCATTGAAACGTAACCGTCAGATCCGCGCGCAGGATCGCGTGTGGTTTTTCTACCTGCCGATCAAGCCCCCTGCCGCTGTCCGCACAAAGCCCGGACGGCACATCTACTGAAATCCATTTCGGAAACTCCAGATCGCGGCACTGCGCAGAGAGGTCAAAAAGACCGTCCAAACCCTCAACCTTACGGGTCAACCCGGTTCCAAACAGCGCGTCCACCACCACCTGAGCGCGCGCCACGGGGGGCATCTGTTGTGGATCGTGAAAAACGGCCGCGGGAATCAGTTGGCTGACTGCGGCGCGCTCAAGGGGGCGAACCCCTCCCATCGCACACCACCGCGTATAATTGCTGCGCGCATCGGGCGGCAGTTTCGCCGGATCGCCAGACAAAAACACCTCTACAGTCCAGCCCCATTCTGTCAACAGCCGCGCAATGACAAAGCCATCGCCCCCGTTATTACCCGGCCCGCACAGCACCACCGCCCGATGCGACGTCGCCTGCAACTGCGGCCACGCCGCAAAGATCGCGCTTACGACACCCTGCCCCGCACGCTCCATCAGGTCACGCCCCGTTACGCTGCCCATATTGATCGCGGCCTGTTCCACGGCGCGCATCTGACCAGATGTCAGTAGGAAATGGGTCATCGCGCCCTCAAAGTTGTAGTTGCGCCCAAAAAATATGCCTTCCGCCTTAAATTTAGGCAAAACCGAGGGAATCTGCCTTTCCCGAAAGGTGGAAATAGCCTAGCCGATTGCCCCCCCGCTTTGAAAGTGGTCACAACGCACCAACACCAATCGCAAAGAGGTCTGGCCGGATGAAAAAGGTTGAAGCAATCATCAAGCCCTTCAAACTTGATGACGTGAAAGAGGCCCTGCAAGAAGCGGGCATTCAGGGGCTTAGCGTGATTGAGGTCAAAGGGTTTGGGCGCCAAAAAGGCCATACAGAGCTTTATCGCGGCGCCGAATACGTCGTCGACTTTCTGCCCAAGGTGAAGGTCGAAATGGTCTTGCCCGACGATATGGTGGAAACCGCGATCGAGGCGATCATTTCTGCCGCCCGGACCGAAAAAATCGGTGACGGCAAGATCTTTGTATCGCCGGTGGAACAGGCAATCCGCATCCGGACCGGCGAAACGGGCGACGATGCGCTTTGACGCGCCCTGCCTAGCCAATCAATCAGGGGGCATGCCCCCAAACCGACGCCCTAACGAAAGGTTGCAGTCACATGAGTAAGGTTAATGAGGTCATCAAGCTGATCAAGGACGAGGCGGTCGATTACGTCGATGTGCGCTTCACAGACCCGCGCGGGCGCTTGCAGCATGTCACGCTATGTTCGGATCTGATTGACGAGGATTTCTTTGAAGAAGGCTTCATGTTCGACGGATCGTCGATTGCCGGCTGGAAGTCGATCGACCAGTCCGACATGAAGCTGATGCCGGACGCGGAATCGATCTATCTGGACCCGTTCTATGCGGAAAAAACGCTGTGCGTGCATTGCAACGTCGTCGAACCCGACACCGGCGAGCCCTATTCGCGCGACCCGCGCGGCACGGCGCTGAAGGCCGAAGCCTATCTTAAATCGACAGGAATAGGGGATACCTCTTACTGGGGGCCCGAGGCCGAGTTTTTCCTGTTTGACGACGTGCGTTTTAGCGTCGCGATCAACAAGGTCTCATTCGAGGTTGATGCGGTCGATGCCTCGTGGAACAGCGACACTGAATATGAGATGGGCAACTCGGGCCACCGCCCCGGCGTCAAGGGCGGCTACTTTCCGACAAACCCGACGGACGCCGCCCAGGATCTGCGCGCTGAGATGCTGTCAACGATGAAGCGTATGGGGATCCGCGTTGACAAGCATCACCATGAGGTCGGCTCAACCCAGCACGAACTGGGCATGCTTTTTGGCGGGTTGGTCGAACAGGCCGACAACATGCAAAAATACAAATATGTGATCCACAACGTGGCCCATGCCTACGGCAAATCGGCAACCTTCATGCCCAAGCCGATCAAGGGGGACAACGGGTCCGGCATGCATGTCAACATGTCGATCTGGAAAGACGGCAAACCGATTTTTGCGGGCGACAAATATGCCGATCTGTCGCAAGAGGCGCTGTGGTTCATTGGCGGCATCCTGAAGCACGCCAAAGCGCTGAACGCGATCACCAACCCTTCGACCAACAGCTACAAGCGGCTGATTCCGGGCTTTGAGGCGCCGGTTCTGCGGGCTTATTCCGCGCGCAACCGTTCAGGCGCGATTCGTATTCCCTGGACCGAGTCGCCCAAGGCGAAACGGGTGGAGGCGCGCTTTCCCGACCCGGCGGCCAACCCCTATCTTTGCCATGCAGCGCTATTGATGGCAGGGCTGGACGGGATCCGCAACAAGATCGACCCCGGCCCGGCGTCGGACAAGGATCTTTATGATCTGCCCCCCGAGGAACTGGCCGAAATTCCCACCGTCTGTGGCTCATTGCGCGAGGCGCTGGTCGAACTGGAAAAAGACCACGACTTTCTGTTGGCCGGTGATGTCTTCACCAAGGATCAGCTCAACGGCTACATGGCGTTGAAATGGGAAGAGGTTTACGCCTTTGAACACACGCCCCATCCGGTAGAATACCAGATGTATTATTCCTGCTGAGGCAGCGGAAAGCACAATCCTGAAGGGCGCTGAAACCGGCGCCCTTTCACACGGGTTTCGCCGCTTGATCATATTCAAGGGACGCCACCTTACCGCCCCTACAATAGCGGCACCCTCTGCGGTGACAATGCGCCAAAGACGGTTGAAAAATATCAAATACGGGCCAGTTTGTCGCGCAAGACCAGGACCGAGGCGTCATCGCTGTAGTCTTGCAACCGCGCCAACGGCACCCATGCAAGCGCCGTCGATTCTGCCAGGGCACGCGGCGGTGACTCGGCGGCAATAAAGACATAGCGCAGATCGTAATGCAGGTGGGCAGGGTCCGCACCGCAGGCCGGACTTTCATGGATGTCGATATCCAGAATGTCACTGCCCAGCGGGTCGATCCGCGGCAGACCGGATTTCTCATACGCCTCTTTCAGGGCCACGAAGCGCGGGTCACGGATGCCATCGCAGTGCCCGCCGGGGTGCAACCAGCGCCCCTGCGTCGCGTGGCGGGTCAACACCATCTTGTCGCGCGCGGGGTTGACCACCACCGCCGACCCGGTGACATGACCGGTAGCAGGATCGCGCCCAAAGGCCGCCGATTCACGCGCCAGAAACGCAGCAAGGCGCGCCGCCATTGCCTGATCGCGCGCGTTTTGCGGCGTGAAGACCCCGATCTCGGGCAAATCCATAACTCACCTCTTTTGTCACCCCTACCTTGCCCGCCACGCCATAGCCAGCCACTAGCGCCCATCGGCACCTTGCCCCGGCGCTGTCCAGCCGCTATCAGGCGCACAACCCCAGCAAACAAAGGTCCCGTCATGATCCCGCGCTATTCCCGCCCCGAAATGGTCGCCATCTGGTCGCCGGAAACCAAGTTCCGGATCTGGTATGAAATCGAGGCCCATGCCTGCGACGCCCAGGCCGATCTGGGGGTGATCCCACGCGCCAATGCCGAAGCGGTCTGGCGCGCAAAGGATGCGACGTTTGACGTTGCACGGATTGATGAGATTGAAGCCGTCACCAAACATGACGTGATCGCCTTTCTGACCCATCTGGCGGAACATATCGGGGCGGATGATGCGCGCTTCGTGCATCAGGGGATGACCAGTTCAGATGTGCTGGACACCACGTTCAACGTGCAGCTGGTGCGCGCGACCGACATTTTGCTGGCCGGTATGGACCGTGTTCTGGCGGCGCTGAAAAAACGCGCGTTCGAGCATAAGGACACCGTCCGCATTGGCCGCAGCCACGGCATCCATGCCGAACCAACCACCATGGGCCTGACCTTTGCGCGCTTCTACGCCGAAATGGACCGCAACAAGAACCGTTTGGAAAAGGCCCGCTGGGAAGTGGCCACCGGCGCGATTTCAGGTGCTGTCGGCACTTTTGCCAATATCGACCCGGCGGTCGAGGAACATGTGTGCGAAAAACTGGGCCTTCGGGTCGAGCCGATCAGCACGCAGGTCATTCCGCGTGATCGTCATGCGATGTTCTTTGCCACGCTGGGTGTCATCGCCAGCAGCATCGAAAACGTCGCAATCGAGATCCGCCACATGCAGCGCACCGAGGTGCTGGAGGCTGAGGAGTTCTTCAGCCCCGGTCAAAAGGGCTCGAGCGCGATGCCGCATAAACGCAACCCGGTGCTGACAGAAAACCTGACCGGCCTTGCGCGGCTGGTGCGGATGTCGGTGGTGCCTGCCCTGGAAAACGTGGCGCTTTGGCACGAGCGCGATATTTCCCATTCAAGCGTTGAACGCGCGATCGGCCCTGACACCACAATCACGCTGGATTTTGCCCTGCACCGTCTGGCTGGGGTGATTGAAAAGCTGGTAATATACCCCGATAACATGTTGGCAAACATGAACAAATTTCGCGGTCTCGTGATGAGTCAGCGGGTGCTTTTGGCGCTGACGCAGGCGGGTGTTTCACGCGAAGACAGCTACCGTCTGGTGCAACGCAATGCGATGAAGGTCTGGGAAAAGGGCGCGGATTTCAAGACCGAGCTATTGGCCGATGCTGAAGTGATCGCCGCCCTAAGCCCTGCCGCGATCGAGGAAAAGTTTGATCTTGGCTACCACACCAAGCATGTCGACACCATTTTCAAGCGGGTGTTTGGTGCCTGATCACGCAGCCGTGATAGGGTGATTCGCACCGCTTCGTGGTCTTCTTTTCGTCGTTACAGGAAAGGAGACCACCATGAAGACCAAAGTGTTTGCACTGCTGGCCCTTCTATTTTTACCGTTCTCGGCTGTGGCCAACGGCTGTCACGATGACCGCCAGGCGACGCGCTGCCCGGTGGGTCAGATCTGGGATGCGGGCGTCAATGCCTGTGTAATCCAGTCCAGCTAGATGAAAAACAAATACGGGTAAGGGCCTTTTAACCCCGCTGTGCGAGGCTGTCTTTGATCGGTCTTTACCGATATCAAGGAGGGTCGGGTGAACGCAATCGCACCATTTCAGGGTCTGGGCCGGCTGACGGAATTACCCCCACCTGCATCGCTGACACGGCGCCAGAAGGCAGCGGTAATCGTGCGTCTGCTCTTATCAGAAGGCGCGCAATTGCCGCTCGCCCAACTATCCGAAGATGCGCAAACCGCACTGACCGAACAGATCGCCGGGATGAAAATGGTGGACCGCGACACCCTGTCTGCGGTGATCGAGGAGTTTTGCGAACATATTGAGAAGGTTGGATTATCCTTCCCTGAGGGCCTGGATGGGGCGTTGACGATGCTGGACGGGCATCTTTCGGCCTCGGCATCAAATCGGCTTAGACGGATGGCAGGAGCCAGTTCCAAATCTGATCCGTGGCTGCGGATTGCGGGGCTATCGGTGGATCAGTTGTTGCCGGTATTGGAGGAGGAAAGCACCGAAGTTGGCGCGGTGATGCTATCAAAACTATCCGTAGCGAAGGCTGCCGAGCTGTTGGGGCGTTTGGCGGGGGACAAGGCGCGGCGGGTGGCCTATGCGGTCTCGCTGACGGGTAATGTCGCGCCGGAAACGGTCTGGCGCATAGGACAGGCGTTGGCCGGGCAATTGGACGCGATTCCGACGAAAGCCTTTGATACCGGGCCTGTTGAACGTGTCGGCGCAATCCTGAACTATTCGGCGGCGGCAACGCGGGATGCGGTTCTGAAGGGGTTGGACGAGGAAGATCAGGTCTTTGCCGACAGGGTTCGCAAGGCAATCTTTACCTTCACCAATATTCCCGCCCGTATTGACGCGCGTGATATCCCGAAAATTCTCAGGGCAGTGGATCAGGCGCAAATGGTTTGCGCACTGGCAGCCGCCACCGGCGAAGATGCCGCATCAGCCGAGTTCATCCTCGCGAATATATCGCAACGCATGGCAGCAGCGTTACGCGAAGAAGTAAGCAATCTGGGCAAGGTCAAAGAGAAGGATGGGGAAGAGGCAAAGGGCGCGATTGTTGCTGCAATCCGTGAAATTGAGGCCGCGGGCGAAATATTCCTGATTGCAGAAGATGAAGATTAGCATCCTGCCCGCCCCGACCCAGCCCTGGGGCGGCAATCGCGGGCATAAAAAGCACCAATTTTCATGCCGCTTTGCGCCTGCTGTTAACGCCAACAGGGTATGTTTTCGCTAACACATTGATTTGAAGGATTTTATTACCGTAGACGCCATGGTATGCAAACCCATGGGAGAGGCGCAGCAGGCCCCCGCGCCCGTGACTTGCGAGACATAGGAGAGCGCAATGACCGTCACCATCGGGATCAATGGTTTTGGCCGCATCGGGCGCTGTACTTTGGCCCACATCGCCGAAGCTGCACGAAATGACGTCCAGGTCGTCAAGATCAATGCCACCGGCCCGATCGAGACGAACGCACATCTGCTTAAATACGACTCGGTACATGGGCGGTTTCCGGGGTCGATCCGGGTCGAAGGGCAAACCCTGGATCTGGGGCGCGGCCCGATCGAAGTGATGTCGACGTATGAGCCGGAAGAGCTAGACTGGTCAGGCGTCGATGTTGTTCTTGAGTGCACTGGGAAATTCAATTCTCGCGACAAAGCGGCAGTTCACCTCACTCGGGGCGCACGCCGGGTGCTGGTTTCAGCGCCTGCAACCAATGCCGACAAGACCGTGGTTTATGGTGTCAACCACCGCCAACTGACAACCGATCATCATGTTGTCTCAAATGGGTCATGCACGACCAACTGTCTGGCACCACTGGCAAAAGTGCTGAACGACACGATCGGAATCGAACGCGGAATCATGACTACGATTCACAGTTATACCGGCGATCAGCCGACGATGGACCGCCGACACAAGGATCTTTATCGCGCCCGTGCGGCCGCGATGGCGATGATCCCCACCTCAACCGGTGCGGCCCGGGCGCTAGGCGAAGTGCTACCCGAACTGGCGGGCAAGCTGGACGGAACCGCGCTGCGGGTGCCGACGCCCAACGTGTCGGCAGTGGACCTTACCTTTGAGGCCGGAAAATCCGTAACCCGCGATGAGGTCAACGAAATCGTACGCGAAGCGGCTGCCGGCTACATGGGCATGGTGCTATCTTATGATCCCGAGCCAAAGGTCTCTATCGACTTTAACCACACGCCCCATTCATCCATATTTGCCCCCGAGCAAACCAAGGTTGTCGGTGGACGCACCGTGCGTGTACTGGCTTGGTATGATAATGAATGGGGCTTTTCATGCCGTATGGCCGACGTGGCCGGTGCGATGGGGCGCCTCTTGTAGCAAGGGGCGCCATAAGGCCGGATGACGAACAAAATTGCATTGGGCATCGGGCTATTGATTGTCGCATTTTTTCTGATTGATTTCGTATTCTACGGTTGGAACGCAAGTCTTTTCATAGCTAAAAAGATCTTCGATCTTGTCGATTACGTCGCTTTCTGGCGCTAAACGCCCTAGTTATGGGTTGACGTTTAGCGATAAACACCGATGTTAGCGCTAAACTAACAGTAGGGTGTCACCCTGCTTGGTTCAGGAGGTGATGATGACGGTAAAGGTAGCGATAAATGGATTTGGCCGGATCGGTCGTAACGTGTTGCGTTCAATCATCGAATCAGGACGAACTGATATCGAGGTGGTAGCGATCAATGATCTGGGGCCGGTGGAAACCAATGCGCATCTGCTTCGCTTTGATTCGGTTCACGGTCGTTTTCCCGCGACGGTTACGACCACAGCCAGCACGATTGACGTAGGCCGGGGCCCGATTGAGGTGACCGCCATCCGCAGCCCTGATGAGCTGCCGTGGGCACATGTCGATATCGTTCTGGAATGCACCGGGATCTTTACCGCACGCGACAAAGCAGCAAGCCACCTTGAAAATGGCGCTAGCCGAGTACTCGTTTCTGCCCCTTCGGCGGGGGCGGACAATACCATTGTTTACGGGGTCAACCATGACACGCTGACAGTGGATCAGCTTATTGTGTCAAACGCCTCTTGCACCACCAACTGCCTGTCACCGGTGGCAAAGGTGCTGAACGATACGGTCGGCATCACCAAAGGTTTCATGACCACCATTCACAGCTACACCGGCGATCAGCCGACACTGGATACGATGCACAAGGATTTGTATCGCGCCCGCGCCGCCGCCCTAAGCATGATCCCGACCTCTACCGGGGCCGCAAAGGCGGTAGGATTGGTTTTGCCCGAGCTGAAAGGCAAACTCGATGGGGTCGCGATCCGGGTGCCAACACCGAATGTGTCGGCCGTTGACCTAGTGTTTGAGGCGTCACGCGACACGACTGTTGAGGAGATCAACAGCATCATTCGCACAGCGGCGGATGGCTGGCTGAAGGGTATTTTAGGTTACACAGACATGCCAAACGTAAGCATGGATTTCAACCATGACGCCCATTCCTCCATTTTTCATATGGATCAAACCAAGGTTCTATCGGGCCGTATGGTTCGTGTGCTGGCCTGGTACGACAATGAATGGGGTTTCTCGAACCGAATGGCAGACACCGCCGTGGCGATGGGAAAACTGATCTGACGTTATTTTGGGGGGGCCATGCCCCCCGACACCTTGTCAAATCGCCGGGGCCAAGCTTTGTTTCGGTTGCCGCGTTCCTTGATCAAGAGTTCGCCAGAAGTCAGCCGAATTTCTGGTCAAGCCGCACCTTGACGTCAGACGAGACGAATTTTGAAACATCCCCACCTAACCGCGCTATTTCCTTGACTAGTTTCGAGGCGATTGCCTGACGCTGGGCATCAGCCATCAGGAACACCGTCTCGACTGTAGAGTCCAAGGCGCGGTTCATGCCAACCATTTGAAACTCATATTCAAAATCAGTGACTGCACGCAATCCGCGAATGATGACCCCTGCCCCCACATCGCGGGCGCAATCAATCAGCAGATTTTCGAACGGGTGCACCAGGATCTCTCCGCCTGTCTTGACCATGACATCGACGCACGCGGTCTCCAACATCGCAACCCGTTCTTCCAGCGAAAACAGGGGCCCTTTATCGCGATTTATAGCGACCCCGATCACCAGCCGATCCACCAGCACCATAGCGCGCTGGATAATATCAATATGGCCCAGCGTCACTGGGTCAAAGGTGCCCGGATAAAGGCCGATACGCATGAGGTCTCTCCTTGGTCCGCCTTGAAAGATTTTTGCACGCAACTATATTGCGCCTCAAAATGCAAGGGCGGCTTTGGCCAAATGCGGCATCAGTTCCCCATGATCATTCCGGTAAGAGCCTCTTTTTCCATTGCCAGTTCCGACAGGCGTGCCTTCACCACATCACCGATGGAAATCAGGCCGATCATCTCGTTATTTTCCATGACCGGCATGTGGCGAAACCTGCCCTCGGTCATTATTTCCAGCACTTGAAGCGCAGAGTCATCACGGGTGCAGCCGATGATCTTGCTGGTCATGATGTCGTCCACCTTGTCAGCCATGCAAGCGGCACCCTTGCGGCCCAACTCGCGCACAATGTCACGCTCGGACAAAATCCCGGCGACATTCTTGCCATCGGGCGATACGATAACCGCACCGATCCGGCGGCTTGATAATAGCTCCGAGGCTGCACCAACCGTTGTTCCCGGTTTGACAGTGACCACTTCATGCAGTGCCTTCGAGTTTAGAATTTGCAGAACCTGCATCATGATCTCCTTTTTAACCCGCCTTTTCGTAGCGTCACCCCGCTTTGCGCTTCTGTCAAGCGCGGTTGCGGGCAATTTAGCAATTCAGGGTAGCGCGGCCAGCGCCTCAAGCCGGGTGATTTCACGCCGAAAGGCCAGAGCCAGTGTTTCGGCCAGACGGGTCAGGCGTTCGGACCGGCGGTCGTCGGCGTGACGGATCAGCCAAAAGGCGCGGCTTAGCGCAATTTCACGGATCAGCAACCGGCGCAGGCCCGGAACAAAAGGAATCGCAAAGTCATGCACTATCGCCAGCCCCGCCCCTGCACGCACCATTTGCATCTGCACCGACACCGAATTTGACGCGAGCCCGACCGTCTCGGCGCCGGTTTCGGCCAGATAATCCAGTTCCTTGTCAAAAATCATGTCGGGAATATAGCCAATCATCCGGTGCCCACGCAGATCCGCGCGGCTGAGGATTTTTGGATGGCAGGCCAGATAATCCGCCGATCCAACCAAGTGCAGCTGATAGTCAGACAGTTTTTGCACCGTCAGCCGGCCAGCGTTCGGCGGCGAAACGGTGATTGCCATATCCGCCTCGCGTTTGGAAAGGTTGAACACCCGCGGCAGTGCAACGACCTGAATTTCCAGTCCCGGATGCGCATCGCATAACTGCGCGCAGACTTGGGGCAGCAGATAGTTGGCGCAACCGTCCGGCGCACCGATACGCAGCTGCCCGGTCAATTGCCCCGCAACGCCACCCAATTCTTCAGCCGCCCCCGCCAACGCCAATTCGGCGCGCTCAGCATGCGGCGAAAGCCGTGCCCCGGCATCGGTCAGCGTGTAGCCTTGCGGGCTCTTATCGAACAGTTTGGCGCTTAGCGCCTCTTCCAGCCGGGCGATGCGGCGCCCCACGGTGGCGGCATCCAGTTTCAGCACCCGCCCCGCGCCCGATAGGCTTTCCGCCCGCGCCACCGCCAGAAATACGCGCAAGTCATCCCAGTCAGTCAAGTTTCGCCCCTTTGCAAAAACGCAAAACGCTTTTGCCAAATTGCCTCTTTGTCAGGCAAAATTGCAAGACTAGAGTGGGCCCATAATATTTAGGAGGATGTGATGAAAGAGATTGGTCACTGGATCAATGGCAAGATGGTTGCCGGAAAATCGGGCCGCTTTGCCGATGTCTTCAACCCGGCCACCGGCGAGGTGCAAGCGCATGTAGCCCTTGCCAGCAAGGCCGAGCTGGACAGCGCCGTGGCCGATGCCGCCAAAGCGCAGGTGAAATGGGGCACCACCAACCCGCAAAAACGCGCAAGGGTCATGATGGAATTCGTCCGCCTGATCAACCGCGACATGGACAAGATGGCCGAGGTGCTGTCATCGGAACATGGCAAGACCTTCCCGGATGCCAAGGGCGATGTGCAGCGCGGGCTTGAGGTGATTGAATTCTGCGTCGGCGCGCCGCATCTTTTGAAGGGTGAATTTACCGATGGCGCCGGGCCGGGGATCGACATGTATTCGATGCGCCAGCCTTTGGGCGTGACGGCAGGGATCACGCCTTTCAACTTTCCGGCGATGATTCCGCTGTGGAAAATGGGGCCTGCGCTGGCGTGCGGTAACGCGTTCATCCTCAAACCGTCAGAGCGCGATCCGTCGGTTCCGTTGATGCTGGCGGAACTTTTGCAAGAGGCCGGCCTGCCGGATGGCGTCCTTCAGGTAATCAACGGCGACAAGGAAAGCGTCGATGCGATCCTTGACAATGACACCGTGCAGGCGCTGGGTTTTGTCGGCTCGACCCCGATTGCAGAGTATATCTACGGTCGTGGCTGCACCAACGGCAAACGTGTGCAGTGTTTTGGTGGCGCCAAGAATCACATGATCATCATGCCTGACGCCGATATGGAAAAGGCGGCAGACGCGTTGATCGGCGCCGGCTTTGGCGCGGCGGGCGAACGGTGCATGGCGATCTCGGTTGCGGTTCCGGTGGGTGACGAAACCGCCGACCGGCTGATCGAAATGCTGGTGCCGCGCATTGAAAGGCTGAAAGTCGGCCCGTGGACGGCAGGTGACGACGTGGATTATGGCCCGCTGGTCACCAGTGCCGCCATGGCGCGCGTGAAGGGCCTGATCACCTCGGGGGTGGATCAGGGTGCATCGCTGGTTTGCGACGGGCGCGATTTCAAACTGCAAGGCTATGAGAACGGCTTTTTCGTTGGCCCGACGCTGTTTGACAACGTCACCACCGATATGGAGATCTACAAGCAAGAGATCTTTGGCCCGGTTCTGTCAACGGTGCGGGCCAAGACCTATGAAGAGGCCATCGGCTATGCCCTTGACAATGAATATGGAAATGGCACCGCGATCTTTACCCGCGACGGCGATACCGCGCGCGATTTTGCCGCGCGGATCAATATCGGCATGGTCGGTATCAACGTGCCAATCCCGGTGCCGCTGGCCTATCACACCTTCGGCGGCTGGAAAAAGTCGGGCTTTGGGGATCTTAACCAGCACGGTCCCGATGCGTTCCGGTTCTATACCCACACGAAAACAGTGACCGCGCGCTGGCCCAGCGGCATCAAGGAAGGGTCCGCCTTCAACTTCAAGGCGATGGACTGACCTGAAACCAAGCCCCGCCGAATATCTCCTTCGGCGGGGCAACCCCACCTTTGCCCGACCCGCCCCAACCGGCCTGCAAACAGACGGCGCTTGCAAAATTGCTGCGAGGATTGAAAACTGAGCGGGCGTTCAATCCATTTCATCTGCGGCACCGGATTTGGGGGAGGACACATGGATTTTGCACTCAGCAAGGAACAGCAGGCGATATTTTATATGGCCCATGCCTTCGGGCAAAAGCATATCGCGCCGTTTGCCCGCACATGGGAATCCGAAGGCACGATTCCCAGATCGCTCTGGCCGAAGGTGGCCGAACTGGGCCTTGGCGGGATTTATGTTTCCGAAGACTATGGCGGCTCTGGCCTGTCGCGGCTGGATGCAACGCTGATCTTTGAGGCGCTGGCGATGGCCTGCCCGGCGGTGGGGTCGTTCCTGTCGATCCACAACATGTGCGGCGGCATGATCGACAAATTCGCTTCGGATGAGGTCAAGGCAGCCTGGCTTCCGGCGCTGTGCAGCATGGAAAAGGTCTTTTCCTACTGCCTGACCGAACCGGGGGCAGGCTCTGACGCGGCGGCGCTGCGAACCCGCGCGGACGTGACCGATCAGGGCTACCGGTTGAACGGCACCAAGGCGTTCATCTCGGGCGGGGGCTATTCGGATGCCTACGTCACCATGGTGCGCACCGGAGATGCTGGTCCCAAAGGGATTTCCACGGTGATTGTCGAAGGGGGCACACCCGGCCTTTCCTTTGGCGCGCTGGAAGAGAAAATGGGTTGGCGCGCGCAACCTACCGCGCAGGTGCAGTTCGATGATTGCCTCGTGCCGCTGAAAAACCGCATCGGTGATGAGGGCAAGGGCTTTGCCTATGCGATGGCCGGGCTGGATGGCGGGCGGCTGAACATCGCCGCCGGCGCGCTAGGCGGCGCGCAGCGGGCGCTGGATCTGACGCTGGATTATATGGGCGAGCGCACGGCCTTCGGTAAAACCCTTGACCAGTTTCAGGCGCTACAATTCCGGCTGGCCGAGCAAGAGGTAAAGCTGCAATCAGCGCGCATCTTTTTGCGTCAGGCGGCGTGGAAACTGGATCAGGGCACCCCCGATGCCACGAAATTCTGCGCCATGGCAAAAATGTATGTCACCGATGCCGCGTTTGAGGTGGCCAATACCTGCCTGCAACTACACGGCGGCTACGGTTATCTGGCCGATTATGGTATTGAAAAACTGGTCCGCGATTTGCGTGTCCATCAGATCTTGGAAGGGACGAATGAGATCATGCACCTGATCATTTCCCGCACAATGCTGGCAGAGCGCGGCTGATGGCCGATATCATCGCCCGCAAGGAAGGCCGCGCCGGACGCCTGACCTTTGCCCGCCCCGCTGCCCTGAACGCGCTGAACCACCAGATGGCCACCGCAATCGAGACCGCGCTTGATGACTGGCGCCACGATCCTTCGGTGGATCTGGTGCTGATCGACGCCATGGGTGAGCGCGCCTTTTGCACGGGGGGTGACATCGCGGCGATGTATCACGCGGGGCGGGCAGGCGATCATACCGTCTCACATGAATTCTTTGCCGAAGAATACCGGATGAACGCGTCTATCGCAGAATTCCCCAAACCGATCGTTGCCTTCATGCAGGGATTCGTGATGGGCGGCGGCGTGGGCGTGGGCGGCCACGCCAGCCACCGGATCGTCGGTGACAGCACCCAGATGGCGATGCCCGAAAGCGGCATCGGGTTGGTTCCCGACGTGGGCGGCACGCTTTTGCTGGCCCGCGCACCGGGCGCTTTGGGTGAATATCTGGGCATTACCGGCACCCGCATGGGCGCAGGTGACGCAATCCATGCGAATTTTGCCGATACCTACCTGCCCGAGGCCAAGTGGGACGCGCTGAAAGCCCGGCTTATAGCCACCGGCAATCCCACCATCATTCAGGGTACCCCTGCCCCGGCGTCGGCTTTGGCCGCGCTTGCACCGCAGATCGACGCGGCCTTTAGCGCACCCGACCTTGCCGCGATCATCGGGCGGCTGACCAGGACGGACAGCGATTTCGCAACCGACACGCTAACGCTGATCCGGCGCAACTCGCCCCTGTCGATGGCCGCCACGCTGGCACTGGTGCGGATGACGCGCGCAGACCCGACCATCCGCGCAGCACTAAGCCGTGAATACCGCTTTACCCGCCGCGCAACCGCGATGGGCGACTTTCTGGAGGGTGTGCGCGCCCAGATCATCGACAAGGACCGCCGCCCCGTCTGGCGGCACACGCTGGCGACACTGCGCCCCGAGGATGTGGCGCAAATGCTGGAACCTTTAGGCCCCGAGGCCGCAATCTGGAGGGATTGAGCTGTGAAAATCGGATTTATCGGCCTTGGCAATATGGGCGGCCCGATGGCCACCAACCTTGTGGCGGCAGGCCACACCGTTACCGGTTACGACCCGGTCGCCCCGATCCCCAAAGGCGCAACACCCGCCCAAAGCGCCGCCGAGGCCGCAACCGGCGCCGATGTGGTCATCACCATGCTGCCCAGTGGCGCAATCTTGCGCACCGTGGCGGCCGAGGTAATCCCGGCAATGGCCAAGGGGGCGGTGCTGTGCGACTGCTCGACAGTTGATGTGGACGCGGCGCGTTTTGTGGCCGAACAGGCATCGGCTGCGGGGCTGCAAGTGCTGGATGCACCTGTATCCGGCGGCACCAGCGGGGCCGCTGCCGGAACGCTGACCTTCATGGTTGGCGGCACCGACTCCGCCTTTGAAACGGTCACGCCGCTATTTGACATCATGGGGCAGAAGGTCGTGCATTGCGGGGTGGCAGGCGCCGGGCAGGCTGCCAAAATCTGTAACAACATGATCCTGGGCGTCACCATGATTGCCACCTGCGAGGCCTTTGCACTGGCCGATAAACTGGGGCTCGCACGCGATAAGATGTTTGATGTGGTTTCAACTTCTTCCGGCGCCAGCTGGTCGATGAATACATATTGCCCGGCCCCCGGCATTGGCCCCAAATCGCCCAGCGACAACAACTACAAGCCGGGCTTCGCCGCTGAACTCATGCTCAAGGATCTGCGTCTTAGCCAGCAGGCCGCCGAGGCCGCAGATGCCGACACCCCAATGGGGCAGATGGCCGCAGCGCTTTACACCACCTTCGTCGAGCAGGAGGGCGGCAAGGGGATGGATTTCTCGGCAATGTTGCCGCGGTTTGAAAAACGCGGACGCGGTTGACCGGATGACGGCTTGTGCTTTGCCCGGCAAGCCGCCTACTACTCGCCCATGAACGACTGGCCCCTGGACACCCCCGCGCTTGCGGTACTGGAACCCGATACCCGCGCAGAACTTGGGCGGTTGACCCCGCAAACCTTGCGTCGCGGTACGGTGCTGTTTCGCCCCGGCGACAAGGTTGCGGGATTTGCGCTGATGCTTTCTGGCCGGATCGAGGTGTTTCTGACCGGGGCAAATGGGCGTGAGCTACTGCTTTATGCGATTGAGCCGGGTCAAAGCTGCGTTCAATCGACGCTGGGTCTGCTGGGCGGGGGCGATTACTCGTCCGAGGCGATTGTGGCAGCTGATTGCACGCTGGTGATGGTGCCGCGCGGGCCTTTTCTGGCGCTGATGGACAAGGCCCCCGGCTTTCGACGGCTCGTCTTTGCCGCCTTCGCCGAACGGATGGGTGATATGATTCAGCTGATGGAGCGCGTGGCGTTTCAGCGCGTTGAGATCCGGTTGGCTGAGGCGCTGCTGGCGCGCGCCAGCGGCGATCGGGTCAGGGCAACCCAAGCCGAGTTGGCCGCGCAGATCGGGTCAGCGCGCGAGGTCGTATCGCGCAGGCTGGATGTGTTTGCGCGCGCAGGCTGGGTGCGCACGGAACGTGGCGCCGTTCTACTGACCAATCGCGCCGCATTGGAACGGCTGGCCCTGACTGGAACGCTGTGACCTAGTCACAGACGCACCCCACGCCATCGGATATGCTTATCGCAACCGGGCATCAGCGCCCGCGTGAATGGAGTAACCAATGTTCAAATCCAACGTCGGCGGCATCGACCGCATTTTGCGCATCGTCGTCGGGCTTGCCCTGATTGCAGGCTTTTTCGTCTACCCACAAGCCAGCTACCGCTGGTTGTTTCTGATCGGCATCTTGCCGCTATTGACCGGGTTGATGGGAAGTTGCCTCATGTATTCGGTGCTTGGCTTCAACACCTGCCCGATGAAGAAATAAGTGAATTTATTTGGTGAAAATACTCCCGCCGGAGGCTGCCCGGACTAGCCGCGGAGCCTCCGGCGGGAGTATTTTTGCCAAACAAAACCCAAAATCACTCCGCAGCGACGCTGCGGGATCTCAGCATCGGGCCCAGGTATTGCCCGGTGTAGCTGTGAGTGGCTTTGGCTATCTGTTCAGGTGTCCCAGTGGCCACGATCACACCACCGCCATCGCCGCCCTCGGGGCCAATATCTATGATCCAGTCGGCGGTCTTGATGACATCAAGGTTGTGTTCGATCACCACCACCGTGTTACCCTGATCGACCAGGCTGTGGAGCACCTCAAGCAGCTTTTTCACGTCTTCGAAATGCAACCCCGTCGTGGGTTCATCGAGAATGTAGAGGGTGCGGCCGGTGGCACGGCGCGACAGTTCCTTTGACAGCTTTACGCGCTGCGCCTCGCCGCCTGAAAGCGTGGTCGCCTGTTGGCCCACCTTGATGTAGCCAAGGCCCACCTCGACCAGCGCATCCATCTTTTCGCGGATCGAGGGAACGGCTTTGAAAAACTCTTGCGCGTCTTCGACCGTCATATCAAGAACGTCGGCTATGCTCTTGCCTTTAAAGTGAACTTCCAAAGTTTCGCGGTTGTAGCGATGACCTTTACAGGTTTCGCATTCAACATAGACGTCGGGCAAAAAGTGCATCTCGATCTTGATCACGCCATCGCCTTGGCAGGCCTCACAACGGCCGCCCTTGACGTTGAACGAAAATCGCCCCGGTTTGTAGCCGCGCGCTTTTGACTCCGGCAGGCCCGCGAACCAGTCGCGGATCGGGGTGAAGGCACCGGTGTAGGTCGCCGGGTTGGAGCGGGGTGTCCGCCCGATGGCGCGCTGGTCGATGTCGATGACCTTGTCGAGATGCTCAAGTCCCTTGATCGTTTCGCAAGGCGCCGGGGTCTGGCGTGCGCCGTTCAGACGCATTGAGGCGGTTTTGAACAGCGTCTCGATAGTGAGCGTGGATTTTCCGCCCCCTGAGACACCGGTGACGCAGACAAATTTTCCCAAGGGGAATTCGGCTGTCACATTTTTGAGGTTGTTGCCGGTGGCACCTACTACCTTGACCGACTTGCCGTTACCGGCCCGGCGCGATTTTGGCACGGCAATCTCGCGTATTCCTGACAGGTATTGGCCGGTCAGGCTGGCGGGATCGGCGGCGATTTCATCGGGTGTGCCGCGTGCAACGATCTGGCCACCATGCACCCCCGCCCCCGGCCCCATGTCAAAAACATAATCGGCATGGCGGATCGCGTCTTCGTCGTGTTCGACCACCAGCACTGAATTGCCCTGATCGCGCAGGTTTTTCAGCGTTGTCAGCAGCCGGTCATTGTCGCGCTGATGCAGGCCGATCGACGGCTCATCCAGCACATACAGAACCCCCGTCAGACCCGATCCGATCTGCGAGGCCAGGCGGATTCGCTGACTTTCGCCGCCCGAAAGCGTACCGGCAGCACGGCTTAGTGTCAGATAATCAAGGCCGACATTGATCAGGAACCCCAGTCTTTCGCGGATTTCCTTCAAGATCGCCTTGGCGATTTCATTTTTCTGCACGGACAGGCTGGCCGGCACGGCCTCGGCCCAGGCGTGGGCCTCGCGGATCGACATTTCGACGACCTGCCCCACATGCAGCCCGGCAATCTTGACCGCCAGCGCCTCGGGTTTCAGGCGGTAGCCGCCGCAGGCGCCGCAGGGGCGGTTGTTCTGATAACGCTCCATTTCCTCGCGCGACCAGGCGCTATCGGTTTCGCGGTAGCGACGCTCCATATTGGGGATGATGCCCTCGAAGGTGCGGCTGACCTGATAGACGCGGCCGCCCTCGTCAAAGCGGAACGGAATTTCTTCGTCGCCCGACCCGTAGAGAAACAGCTTTTGCACCGCCTCGGGCAGGTCTTTCCAGGCCTTACGGCGGTCAAAGCCAAAATGCTTGGCAAGCGCTTCGATGGTTTGGGTGAAATACGGGCTTTTCGATTTGGACCAAGGCGCAATCGCGCCGTTCCCGATTTGCAGGGTGACGTCTGGCACTACCAGACGTTCGTCAAAGAACAGCTCCATTCCCAGCCCGTCGCAGACGGGACAGGCGCCGAAGGGGGCGTTGAACGAAAAAAGACGTGGCTCGATTTCGGGGATGGTAAAGCCGGAAACCGGGCAGGCGAATTTTTCCGAGAATGTGATCCGGTCTGGTTCCTGACCCTCGGGGGCGACGGTTTCCAAAAGCGCTATACCGTCAGCCAGGTCCAGCGCGGTGCGAAAACTATCAGCCAGGCGGGTTTCCAGACCCTCACGCACTACGATCCGGTCTACCACCACGTCGATGTTGTGGCGGAATTTCTTGTCCAGAACGGGCGGTTCCTCCAGCTCATGATAGGTGCCGTTGACCTTGACGCGGGCAAAACCCTGTTTGCGCAGGTCCAGAAATTCCTTGCGGTATTCGCCTTTGCGGTCGCGCACGATCGGGGCCAGAAGATAGGCCCGCGTGCCCTCGGGCAGGGCCATCACCCGGTCAACCATGTCCTGCACCTGCTGCGCCTCGATCGGCAGGCCGGTGGCGGGGCTGTAGGGGGTGCCCGCGCGGGCGAACAAAAGCCGCATATAGTCGTAGATTTCGGTCACCGTGCCAACGGTCGATCGCGGATTTTTCGACGTGGTCTTTTGTTCGATCGAAATCGCCGGGCTAAGCCCCGAGATGTGATCGACGTCAGGTTTTCCCATCATATCAAGGAATTGGCGCGCATAGGCCGACAGGCTTTCGACGTAGCGGCGCTGCCCCTCGGCGTAGATCGTATCGAACGCGAGGCTGGATTTGCCCGAACCCGACAACCCGGTGATCACCACGAACTGGTCGCGCGGAATATCCAGATCGACGTTCTTGAGGTTATGTTCGCGCGCGCCGCGTACTTCGATGAACTTCTGCTCGGCCATGCTCGCCCCCGGATAAGACGATACCTGATAGTGTATCCAGACCGAGTCTCCAAGCCGGATCTCGGAACAAAAGAAGAAACCTTGATGAAAACCAGTTGATATGAGCAGCAGCGCAACCCAAGCAACGCTTGGCTTGGTCAATCAGATGGCACAGGGCTGACAGCAGCTTTCGCGGCGGGGAAAGAGACGTCTTTGACCCCTACACAGGATCCGGCGAACCGATCTGCCGCCAGTGCGCCTTTTGAAAACCCCAATCGCGCGCGCCCACGTTGCCAGCGATTGGGGCCTTATCGTCAAATATCTGCGCGAAACGCACCTGGCCCAACACTTTGCCCGGATAGCCTTGCAAAACCCTCTAGGCGAACGATCAGGTGTCTTTCAGGCCGACGCGCGGTTTTGATCCCTACATATGCAAGGCGCGGCCGTAGGCATCCAAAACCGCCTCGTGCATCATCTCGGACAGGGTTGGATGCGGGAAAACGGTGTTCATCAGGTCTTCCTCGGTCGTCTCCAGTGCGCGGCCAACGACATAACCCTGAATCAGCTCGGTCACTTCTGCGCCAACCATGTGTGCACCCAGGAGTTCGCCGGTTTTCGCATCAAAGACGGTTTTCACCAGCCCCTCGGCCTCGCCCAGTGCAATCGCCTTGCCGTTACCGATAAACGGAAAACGACCGACGCGAATCTCGTATCCCTGTTCTTTGGCCTTGGCTTCGGTCAGGCCCACGCTGGCAACCTGCGGCTGGCAATAGGTGCAGCCGGCGATGCTGCCCGGTTTGATCGGGTGTGGATGACCGCCTGCAATCAGCTCTGCCACCATGACGCCTTCGTGGCTGGCCTTGTGCGCAAGCCAGGGCGCGCCGGCAATATCGCCAATGGCAAAAAGCCCCTCAACGCCGGTACGGCAGTATTCATCGGTCACGACATGGGTGCGGTCGATTTTGACGCCCAGCCCCTCAAGCCCGAGGTTTTCGACATTGCCAATGATGCCCACAGCCGAAATGACAGTGTCAAATTCGGCCGTTGTCGTGCCCTTGGCATCTTCCAGATGGGCGGTAACCTTACCCCCCCCTTTACCATCAGGCGCACGGTCCAGTTTCTTGACCGTCGTCTTTTCCAGAATTTTCATGCCCTGCTTGACGAATTGCTTTTTGGCGAATGCGCTGATTTCCGCGTCCTCTACCGGCAACACACGGTCCATTACTTCGACCACGGTCGTATCGGCACCCAAGGTATTGTAGAAGCTGGCAAATTCGATTCCGATCGCGCCCGAACCGATCACCAGCAGCTTTTTCGGCATCCGTTTTGGTGCCAGCGAATGTTTATAGGTCCAGACCAGATCGCCATCGGCCTCAAGCCCGGGAAGTTCGCGTGCCCGCGCGCCGGTGGCAACGACGATCGCCTTGGCGGTCAGCTCTTCGTTGCCCTTGTCGGTCTTGACCTGCACACGCCCCTTGGCCGGGATCGTTGCGGCGCCCATGACAACGGTGATCTTGTTTTTCTTCATCAGATGGCCAATGCCACCCGATAACTGTTTGGCGACCCCGCGCGACCGCGCGACAACGGCATCAAGGTCATAACCGATATTTTCGGCCTTCAGACCAAATTCCTTGGCCCGATGCATCAGGTGAAACACTTCTGATGACCGCAACAGCGCCTTGGTAGGAATACAGCCCCAGTTCAGGCAGATCCCGCCCAGATGTTCACGCTCAACTATGGCGACATTCAACCCCAGTTGCGCACCACGGATCGCGGCGACATAGCCGCCCGGGCCTGCGCCGATGACGATCATATCGAAGCTTTTGGCTGCCATGACACTTCCTCCAATTAATGTAGTTTAGCCTTAAACCATTTTTTTGCCCGTATCAATGGTGGGTGTTTGCGCCAGAGCGGCACTGTAGCCGCCGGCCTTCAGTATTGCTTTTTCTGCCGGGGTAGAGGTTCGCCCCAACGCATCATTGCGCCATGGAAAGCGGCCAAAACGCGCAATGGCCTGCGCATGGGCGCGGGCGTGGCGTTGGTTATCGCCCGGCATTCGCGTATCAAAAAGATCAATGCAGCGGTTTTGCAGCGCCATATCTTCGGCATGCATGAAGGGCAGGTAGAAAAACTGCCGTGCCGGCGGGTCGATGTCCAGATCGAAGCCTTTGGTAATTGCCGCATCGGCCAGATCACGCGCCAGCGCGTCGGTCGCAAAGCTGCGCGGATCGCCGCGAAACATATTGCGCGGGAACTGGTCTGCCACCACGATCTGCGCGAGCGCGCCGCGGGCGGTCCCCCCCCATTCCAGCGTTGCGACCCGTTCCCAAAGCGGCTGAAAATCGGTTCGTATCCGGTTATCCAAAGCCGTGTTGACCTTGTACCAGCCAGAGGGACCTACAGTCTCCAGCCAAAAGGCCAGAACGTCGTTCACGCTCATTATGTCACCTCCCTTTGACATAAGGCTGGCAGGTTCCGCGCTTGGGATCAATGCCCTACGGAAGGGGTGTCATCCGTGTCTGACTGTGACGTGTCCTGCGCGGCCTCCAGTGCGGCCTCTACCGCAAGCGTGGTTGCGGCCGGTGACAGCACCGCAAAGGCGCCGGTTTGATCGGCAGGGATCGACGGGCGGCGGGTCATGCGCCAGCCGGCATAGGCGGCAACCAGCGCCATCAAAAGTGCGATATAAAGGAAAAAGCCATTGTCGCCCACAGCCTCCATCAGCCAGCCGGTTGCCAGCGGGCCGGTAATTGCCCCCAGACCGTTGATAAACAACAACCCCGCCGAGGCTGCTGCCATATCGGAATTATCAAGGTAGTCGTTGGTATAGGCGACCATCAATGAATAAAGCGGGTTTGCAATGCCGCCAATAAGCGCCGCCATGAACAAGAGCACCCCAAACCCCGGCGCCATTATAAACACCAGCCCCATCGACACGGCCCCCATGATCGCCAGCGCCAGAATCAGCACGCGCCGGTCCATCCGGTCCGACGCCCAACCGATCGGATACTGAAACAGCAGCCCCCCCACATAGATCGCCGCAACGAAGATTGAGATTTCGCGCACGCTCAGCCCCGCATGGGTACCCCAAACCGAAGACATCCCGAACAAGGCCGAGAACACCCCCCCCAGCAAAAATATCCCCACACAACCCAGCGGAGAGGCCGCAAACAGCCGCGCAAAACTCATCCGCTTGGTGGTGGCAAACGGCGGCGCAGGCGCGACCGACAGCAAGATCGGCGTGAACGCCAGTGAAACCAGCACCGACGGGATGACGAACAGAAAATATCCCGAGGGGTCGCCCGTATTCAGCAGGATCTGCGCTGTAATGACGCCCAGCATCTGCATGATCATATAGACCGATAGCGCCTGCCCACGGTTTTCATTGGTGCTTTGGGCATTCAGCCAGCTTTCCGCGACGATATAGACCCCAGAGAATGAAAATCCGATCAGCACCCGCATTGCCGTCCACGCAACCCAGTTCGGCGCGGTTGCATAAAGCACCAGCACGGCAGAAATCAGACTGCCCAGCGCCGCAAAGACCCGCACATGACCAACCCGGCGAATCATCTCGGGCGTCATCCGCGATCCAAACAGAAAGCCCATGAAATAGGCCGACATCACCACGGACATCTCGTAGGTGCCGATGCCCTCGATCTCGCCGCGAATACCCAGCAAGGTGCCCTGCATCCCATTGCCGACCATCAGCAACATCACGCCCAGCAATAGCGGCCATGAACTACGCAAAACACTCAGCATCGGGGACCTCATCTGATCGGAACGCGGGGTTTAGCGCAGGTAGGCACGGCGGTGGGCGCTAATTACGACCTTGGGGAATCAATAGCGACGCATCGCCATAGGAAAAGAAACGGTAGCCCTGTGCAACCGCATGTCGATAGATTTCGCGGATGCGCTCTGGCCCCATCAGCGCCGAAACCAGCATCAGCAGCGTCGATTTGGGTAGATGGAAATTGGTCATCAGCGCATCCGTCACCCGAAACCTGTAGCCGGGGTAGATAAAAATATCGGTGGTGCCCCGAAACGCCATGACCCGCCCCGAGGCTGCGGCCGTTTCTATCAGCCGCAACGCCGTGGTCCCCACCGGAATGATCCGCCCGCCCGCCGCGCGGGTGGCGTTGATTTCATCAGCGGCTTTGGCGGAAACCTCGCCCCATTCGGCGTGCATCTTGTGGCTGGCGACATCATCAACCTTGACCGGCAGAAAGGTGCCTGCACCGACATGCAGCGTGACCTCGGTAAAGTCGACGCCTTGGGCGGCCAGCGTTTGCAGCAGATCCTCGGTGAAATGCAGGCTGGCGGTGGGGGCCGCTACGGCACCGGAATGGCGGGCGAAGACGGTCTGATAGTCAGATTTGTCTGCCTCGTCCGGGGCGCGCAAAGCCGCAATATAAGGGGGCAGCGGCATCGCGCCGGCCTTGGCCAGGGCTGTGTCAAAATCTGTGCCGGTCAGGTTGAAGGCAAGGCTTAGCTGGCCATCCTCAATGGCGATGACACGGGCCGAAAGTATGGGTGAAAAGTGAATTTCCTCGCCCGGCCGGACCTTGCGCAGCGGCTTGGCAAGCGCGGCCCAGGCGCCGCCCGGCAGCGGCTCCAGCAGCGTCACCTCGACCTTGGCGGTGACATTGCCTTGGGTGCTTGCGCGGTGGCGCTGACCGGTCAGGCGTGCCGGAATGACGCGGGTATTGTTCAGCACCAACCGATCACTTGGGCGAAAAATCTTTACCAGATCAGATACTTGCTGGTCACGGATCTGCCCCCCCTCAGCCAGCAGCAACCGCGCGGCGGTGCGGGGGCGGGCCGGCCGCGTGGCAATCAGCGCCTCGGGCAGATGAAAATCGAAATCCTCAAGCCTCATTGCACGACCTTTGGCGGCGCCCGGCGGAAAATTTCGCGAAACATCCCCGGCGTCAGCAGCGACAGCGGGTTGATCTTGATCTGCGGGGCGGCTGCGGTGCCTTGCAAGCTATAGTTGAAGCCGAACACACCTTCGCCGCGCCGGGTCAGGATCTGCCCGATTCCGTTGATAAGGTAGAATGGCGAAACCACACCCTGCATATCAATCTTTCCGCTCGTCGGGTAGTAATTCCCGGTCATCGTCACCCCAAGCGAGGCCCCCATCGCATCGCCCCTTGTGATGCTGACCCCTTCGGGCGTCAAGCGAAACACCCCCTCGACATCATTGAACACAAGCCCATCGCCGTTCAACTGCTCCAAAAGGCCAATCCCCGAGGCAGCCCCCAGCATCGCCGCCAATACCGGCGCATCCTTGACCTTCAGGTTTCGGATCTTTGCCACGCCTTGATAACTACCCGGCGCCCGCATTGGAACCAGCGTCAGATCAAGACTGCCGCCGCGCGCGCGCGCAAAAATATGGGCGGCAGCCAGAACGGCCCCCGCATCGCGCGCAGTAATCCGAAAGGCACTTCGCCCGGCGGTCGAAGGGGTCACGGCCCCCAGCACGGGCGCGGCGCCATTGACCCGCGCATCAAAAGAGCCGTTAAAGCCCCCGCTGGTGCCAAAATCGCCGCGAAACCCGGTCAGGGCAATACCGTCGGAAATGGTCAGCCGGTCCAGTGCCACGCCGATCTTGACAGCGCCGCCCGTACCACTGCCCCCGCTTAGCTTGGCGCGGCGCATATCGGCCTGCCCATCGGTGACCGTGATGGTGGGTGCCCGGCCCCTGCCCTGCCCGGCCAGCGCGACCCCGCCCTTGAACCAGTCGCCAATCGAAACACTGTCGAATTTGGCCAGTTTCAGGCCGCCCTCCGGGTTCAGGGTAATCTGCCCCCGCGCCTCAAGCCCCGGCGCCGACAGGCTTAGCGCGTCAACCGTGGCAGGTTTGCCAAGCGCCCCTGACAGGGCCAATGTTCCATGTGTGGCCGCCGCTTTTGACCAACCCACCTCGGGAATGCGCAGCACCAGCCCGCGCAGATCGGACTGCATTTCATAGCGGATCGGCGCACCTTTGGTGATATCCAGCGTCAATTGCCCCCGGCCCAAACCCCCCAGCGCCCCTTTCGGCAGATCAATCTGAAAGGTGTCCAGCGCCTTCGCGGACAGCTCGATACTTCCCGCAACCTGCGATTTGCCCTTGTGTTCCGGGCCAAATTTCTGCGTCCAGCGCGCATCGAACCCGACACCGGAAAGCGTGCCCCGCCCGGCTATCTCGAGGCCCTCACGGCTCGCGGTCAGCGTCAATTCATCGGCGGCAAGCACCCGCCCCGGCACGATCTTTTCAGAGCGCACATCGGTCAGGCGGGCGGTCACGTCATAATCTACCGACTTCGGGTCCACCTTTTTGGCCAGCACAAGGCGCAGTGTGGTATCGGTCTCGGCTTGGCCCTCGGCGATGTCGGTCGGTTGGCCTGCCTTGGTCAAAAACTCGAACGGCGGCTGATCCAGAAGCGACAGCGCCGCAGGGATGGCGCTTTTGGTGCGCAATTTCACGACGGCCGGGGCCGGTTTGATGCGGATATCGGGCACCAGCATGACCGTATCCGCCACATCAACCCGCCCGCCCGCCGGGGCGGTCACATAGCCTGCCTCAACCATCAGCGCATGGGTGGTGCCGCCAATGGTGGCAAAACCCGCCCCTTGCAACACCGGGGGCAGGCTTTTTATCACCTTCACCTCGGCTCCGCTGAACTCATACCCCAGCGCCAGCCGCGGCTCGGCCCCGGGCGCAAGGCGCAGCGCGGCGGCAACGTTGTGCAGCGTTCCCGTGGCCACATTGGTCGCCACCCAGTCGCGGGTGCGTGGCACCAAGGCGGGCGGCCACAGCGCCAACAGCCCGTTCTGGCTGATCTGATCCACCCCCAGACCCAGCGCCACCCGCCAGCCTGCGGCATCGGCCCCGACATGGCCACGCGCCGAAATGCGCTGATCGCCTTCGATCAACTGCACCTGCCCCAGATCAATGCCAAACGGGTTCAGCCGCAGCCGAATATCGGCGGCCCCCTGTGAAAACCGGGCGGGTTCTTCAAAAACCCCCTCGGGGTCAAGTTGCAGATCGGTAATGGTGACTTGCCCCAACAGGGTGTCGGGCAGCCCTGCCGCAAGCCCGCGCAGCACCGCCTGGCCCTGCGCACGCAACCTGATTGCGCGGCTGTCAAACGCCAGATCGGTAAACGTGACTTTTTCGGTGGCCGGGTCATACCCCAGATAGACCTTTCCCCCCTCAAACGGCACCGGTTGCGCGCCTGCAACGGGGCTGATCGCACCTTCGCCAATCTCAAGCATCGCATCCATCCGCCCGATCTGGCCTGCCGCATCAATTCCCGATCGGATCGACCCCGAAATCGGCGCATCCAGCACCGACAGCCACGCCAGTGCGGGCGATTGCAACGCAAGATCTTTGGCCGGAACCGCCGTTACAGCCGCGCCAAAGCTGGTTTCCGCGCTGCCCTTGCGCGTGCTGAGCGATACAGCAACCTGTGCCGGAAGGTGATCCTTTTCACCCACATCAAACCCCAGCGTGACCGAGATCCGCGTATCTTGCTGCACCAGACTCAGGCGCCCCGCAGACACCCACCAGACGCGGTTTTGCCGCGCATCATCCAGCCGGATCTGAAGATCCTCGGCCTCGATGCGTTGCAGGCGGGCCAGCGCGGGGGTGGCAAAGGCCGCGTCAAAGGCGGCTACCACCTCGGCGGCGTTTTCGGGGCGCGGCGCGGTAAAGGTGTTTCCGCCGCCCAAGGCCAGATCAAAAGTGCCGTCCGCAAGGCGATGCATTGCCAGACTGCCGCCCCGGATCCGAAAGCTTTTGGCGACAATCTTGCCGCGCAGCAACGGTTGCGCGTAAAGCGTGCTGCGCAATTCAGGTAAAACCGCGATCGGCAGGCCCGACGGGCTGGTTATCACCACACCATGAAGCCTTACCCTGGGCACAAAGCCCTGATCGACCACCACATCCGCCCCACCCGAAAGCCGTACCCGCACCACCCCCGCCAGCGCGGCATTGGCCCGCGTTTCAAGCCGCGCCACAACCCATGCCGGGGCTGCCAGCGGGCGATGCGTCAACACCATCACCGCAAAACCCGCTGCCAATGCCAGCAACAGCAGGCTTGGCAAAACCCACATCCAAACCCGCCTTTTGCGATGCTCGCCCCTTACGGCGGCGGCCACGCCAATGTCGCCGGTCACGATGCCGGTGTCCGCGCCCGGTTCTGGTGCGGCCTTTTCTGGCTGGCCATCAGCCATGCGCATCCTACCTCATCACTTGCCCGGCGCGTCACAGTGCGGCCTTGTTGCGGGTCTGCCTGTATCTTGGCGCATAACCGGCCTAAACGTAAATCCTGTTCACCCCTGAAGGAGGATATGATGCCCCAGATCGGCGAAACTGCGCCTGATTTTACCTTGCCCCAGACAGAAAACGGGACCGGCGGCGAAACCCTTACCCTGTCATCACTGCGTCCCAGCCCGGTGGTACTTTATTTCTATCCAAAGGATGACACGCCCGGCTGCACCCTGGAGGCGCAGGATTTTACCCGCCTTGCGCCGCAATTTGCAGCCTTCGGGGCACGGATAATCGGTATTTCAAAAGACAGCCCGGCCAGGCACGAAAAGTTTTGCGCCAAACACAGCCTCGATGTGGTGCTGGTATCGGATGAAAGCGGCGATACCTGCGAACGTTATGGCACTTGGGTTGAAAAGAAAATGTACGGCAAGACCCACATGGGAATCGAGCGTCGTACGCTGCTGATTGATTCCACGGGTCGCGTTGCGCGGATTTGGCCAAAGGTCAAGGTCGCAGGCCATGCCGAAGAAGTTCTGGAGGCCGTCAAACACCTCATAAAGCCCGAAATTGGGGATAATTAGGCGAAAAGCCGCGCATTTTTACAGTGAACCGCCGTCACTGCACCAAATCGTTCAAAACTTGTTGCGCCGGCACCACAGCGCTTGCTACTCCGCGCTTGGGTGACGTAACGGCTCGGTCCGCGCCGCCCTTGCAAAAACGATAAAGGACAAGTGGCTTGCACAGACGCATCAATGACCGGCTGAATTCAACACTTGAACGCTGGCTGCCCGAACAGCGGCTGTTCTTGAAGTCTGAAACCTCTACCCGATTCGTGCGGCTTAAGCCCATCACGCAGGCGTTGACGCTGGGTGTATCGTGTCTGGTCTTTGGTTGGTCGGTCATCGCAACGTCACTGTTGTTCATTGATGGGATCAGCTCTGGCTCGACGCGCGATCAGGCAGCGCGGGCCCAGGTGGCATTCGAATATCGGCTTGATACCCTATCCAAGGAACGCGATGCCCGCGCAGCCGAGGCGCTGGCGGCGCAAGACCGCTTTCAGTTGGCGCTGGAGCAGGTTTCAAAAATGCAGTCAACGCTGCTCTCCTCGGAAGAGCGGCGGCGCGAACTGGAAACCGGGATCGACGTGATTCAGGGGACGCTGCGCCGCACCATGGGTGAACGCGACGAAGCGCGCACCGAAATGGCGGCCGTTCAGGCCGACATGAACGGCAGCAACGCCGATGCTGTGTCGGACGCCGCGCGCACCCAGGATATGGCTTCGACCGTTGATTTCCTGACCGCCGCATTGGGTGCCACCGCCCAGGAACGCGACATCATGGAGCGCGACGCAGAGGCCGCCCGTAGCGAAGCCGACCAGATCTTGCTGGAAAAACGACTGTTGGAACAGCGAAATGACGAAATATTCACGACGCTGGAAGGCGCAGTAACTGTCTCCATGGCTCCGCTGGACAAGATGTTCAAAGCGGCCGGGATGAACCCCGACAGCATCCTGACACAGGTGCGCAAGGGCTATTCAGGCCACGGCGGACCTTTGACGCCGATATCTTTTTCATCCAAGGGCAACGCCAGCCTGACCGCAGATGAGGCGCGCGCCAGTAATATTCTTGGTTCCCTGGACCAGATGAACCTTTACCGGATCGCTGTGGAAAAGATGCCGTTCGATATGCCGTTGAAGGCGGCTTTCCGCTTTACCTCGCCCTTCGGCTACCGCTGGGGGCGGCTGCATGCCGGCATTGACATGGCCGGCCCGATAGGCACGTCAGTGTATAGCACAGCCGACGGGGTTGTTACGACCGCAGGGCGCCAGAACGGCTATGGCAATGTGATCAAGGTCCGGCACGAGTTCGGCACCACAACAGTTTACGGCCATCTGTCCAAAATCCGCGTAAGCGTGGGCCAAAAGGTCTCGCGCGGGGATCATATCGGTGATATGGGCAATACTGGACGGTCAACCGGCCCGCACCTGCATTATGAAATTCAGGTGGGCGGTGCACCTGTTAACCCGATGACCTTCATCAAGGCGGCCAAAGATGTTTTCTAAAAGCAGAATAAATGAGCCCGGCCCAAAAGCTGCGGCCGACACTGAAAAATCCAAGACCTCAGACGGAACGATGACAAAGTCCGCCGGGGATTTTGTTCCCACAGCACCGCGCGTCAAAGCTGCGGCCTCGGTCCTGTCGTCAGATCTGACGATCACGGGCAACATCAAGACCACAGGCGATATTCAGGTGGAAGGCGTTGTCGAGGGTGACATCCGTGCGCACCTTTTGACAGTTGGCGAAAGCGCGACGATCCGCGGTGAGATCATAGCTGACGACGTGGTTGTAAACGGCCGCGTTGTCGGCCGTGTACGCGGGCTTAAGGTCCGGCTGACCTCAACCGCGCGGGTCGAGGGCGACATCGTCCACAAGACAATCGCAATCGAATCGGGCGCACATTTTGAAGGCTCAGTCCAGCGTCAGGATGACCCGTTGTCGAACGGTACCGGCACGCCCAAACTGGCGCCGCCCATGCCAGAGGGCCAATAAACCTTCGTCACGATACCTTTCAGATGTGAGGGCGAGGCCAGTCGGCCCCGCCCTTTTTTTTGAACAGGCCCAGCTTAATCCGCCATGAGCCTGCGGTACATGTGCCAGCTTGCATGCCCCAGCACCGGAAGCACCACAAACAACCCCCAAAACAGCGGCACCATGCCCAGAAACAAAAGCCCTGCGATCGTGCAGCCCCATGCCGCCATCGTCACAAGATTGGCCCGAACCGCCTCGATGCTGGTCACGATTGCGGTGATGAAATCAACCTCCCGGTCCAGCAAAAGCGGTAGGCCAACCACGGTAAACGAAAACAGCGCCAAGGCAAAACCCGCGCCAATACCCGTGCCGATGGCAAGCATCAACGGCCCGTTGCCAGTCATCAGAACCCCCAGCGACGAGGTGATATTGGTCAACGAGGCAACCCCCATGAACAGGGCAAATATGGTATGGGCGACAAAGACCCAAAACATGAACATCAGCAGGATTACCATCGACATTGACGGAATCTGGCGGTCTTTCTGGGCAAAGATGACGCCCAGAACTTCGCGCCAAAACAGCGGCTTACCGGTTTCAATGCGGCGACTGACTTCATAAAGGCCGATTGCCGCGAAAGGGGCCAAAAGCGGAAACCCGACAACAAAGGGGATCAACCACCATTCCTGCCCTGCCATCGCAACCACAAGATAAAGTACCATCCCGCCAACAACATAGACGGTTGAGAAGAAAATACCGAAGGCCGGGGCGCGCATGAAATCGCGCAAACCAGCGCGCAACACATCCGCGATAGCAGCCAGCGGCACCTCTTGCACCTGCGGCAGCGTCGAGGGCCCGTTATCATCTGCTTGCAGCATGTTTTCCTCCAGTTTCAAAAGAGGCTAAACGTGCCGCGCTGGAAATGCCAAATGAAAATGGGGCCACGGCCTGCCCGCGCCGCAAAAGTGCGCTGCCACGACTGAAAGCGCCAGGACTTCAGCGTAGGGGGGTCTGTTCTGTTGGGCCTCCGGCGGGAGTATTTACGCCAAAAAAAAGCGAATGGGTCAGTCTTTGGCCGGAAAGACAAAGCAGCGATCGCGGCGGATCGTCAACCACATTGGCGTGCCGGGATTGGGTAGAAAGACATTTGGCACCGTCACCTTCAAGACCGATCCGTCGAAGTCCATACGATACTCGATCAGGCTTTCGCGCCCCATGAAGCGGGCGCGCTCGACGCAGGCACGGGCGGCTGTTCCGTCTTGTGGCGTCGGGTTAGGGCCGCGACCGTTGCGGTCGAAGTCAATTTTCAGGTGTTGCGGGCGGATGACGATCTCAACCTCGGTATCGTCGGGTTGGCCCGGCATCAGGAATTGCCCGAAGGGGGTATCGCAAAGCGCGCCCCGCACCCGCGTGCGCAAGATGTTCACATCGGAAAAGAACGCCGCCGCTGCGCGGTCGACCGGGGCGTTATAAAGGTTGTAGGGCGCGCCGCGCTGCACGATTTTGCCGGCCCGCATCAGCAAGATCTGATCGGCCATCCGCATTGCCTCATGCGGCTCGTGGGTGACCAGCAACACGGCGGTGCCCTCCTCCTTCAACAGGGCCAATGTCTCGTCGCGAATACCGTCGCGCAGGCGCTCATCCAGGCCGGAAAAAGGTTCATCCATCAGTAGGATACGCGGATTCGGCGCAAGCGCGCGTGCGAGCGCCACACGTTGTTGTTCGCCACCCGACAGCGCATGGGGGTAGCTGTCGATATGGTCTTCAAGGTGAACCCGTTCCAGCAGATCGGCCACACGGGCGCGCTTTTCGGCGCGGGTGCCGTGCAGCCCGAAGGCGACGTTTTCGGCAACCGACAGATGCGGAAACAGGGCGAAATCCTGAAACATCAGCCCGATGGCGCGACGTTCCGGCGGCACCCTGAATACCGTGTCGCACACCAGCCGGCCGTCAACATAAATCTGGCCGCTGTCTTGCATGTCGACGCCCGCGATGATCCGCAGCGTGGTGGATTTGCCGCAGCCCGACGGGCCCAGCAGGCACGTCACCTGCCCCGACGGAATCCTGAAGGACACATCATCGACCACCGCCTGCGCGTCAAAACGGCGGATCAGATTTTGCACCTCAAGCCGGGGAGGTGCATCGCGGCCCGTTTGTTGGACGCTCTCGGGCGAGGGCATGGTCACGCGGTCATTCCGATCAATTCAGTCAACTTAGCGCCCTTCGGCACCGTGCGATACCAGCCCCGCCCCCGTCTTGCAAGCCACCCGGCCCGGTCACATTGTCGAATTGAACCCGCCCCCATCCAGCAAGATATTCTGCCCGACAATGAACCCGGCATGGGCGGAACACAAAAAGGCACAGGCCGCGCCGAATTCTGCTGCGGTGCCATAGCGGCGGGCGGGGATGGTTGCCTGACGCTGTGCCGCCGCCGCCTCAAGGGTGATGCCTTGCGCCGTGGCCACGCCCCCATCCAGCGCCAGCGCCCGGTCGGTCGCGTGGATGCCCGGCAGCAGATTGTTGATGCACACACCCGAGGCAGCCACCTGTCGCGCCGTGCCCGCGACAAAGCCCGTCAACCCGGCCCGCGCCGAGTTTGACAGACCCAGCACGCCAATCGGTGATTTCACCGATTGCGAGGTGATATTGACCACCCGCCCCCAGCCCCGCGCCATCATTCCCGGAAGGCACGCCTGCATCAGCGCAATCGGCGTCAGCATATTGGCATCCAACGCCTTGATGAAATCGTCGCGCGACCAGTCCGACCACAGGCCCGGCGGCGGCCCACCGGCATTGGTTACCAAAATATCCACATCGCCTGCGGCCGTCAAAACCCTGGCGCGCCCTTCCGCGGTTGTGATATCGGCGGCAACCGGCACCACGCTGACACCGTGACGCGCGGCAATGTCGGCTGCGGCCTGTTCCAGCGGCCCCGGCGTGCGCGCATTGATCACCAGCGAAACGCCTGCTTCGGCCAGCGCCTCGGCGGAACCGCGCCCCAACCCTTTCGAGGCGGCACAAACCAAGGCACGTTTGCCCGCGATTCCCAGATCCATCGTCCACTCCTTCATAGTCATGCCCGAATTGGGCTATCATTCCGTACCCGGACCCTCTGTTGCGCCGGTAATGGCGCAAAAGGGCCGCCGCAAGGGTAAGCCCAAGATTATTGAATTACTTTACCCAAAGGCAATTGATTTGGTTTACACCCCACCCAAGCCGGATTGCCGGACATACACTTGGCTTGCACAGGACTTTGGCAACGATGCCTACGAACGCCCCCGCCCTACCACCCGTCACAGTCACACATGTTTTTGCGGCCGATGCGGTCCGGGTGACATCGGGGGCCAATCAGGGCGACGGGCTGAACCTGGCCGGGCTATGCGAACGTGGCGACATTTATCAGCTTGACCGCGCAGCGCAAAGCATGACGCTGATGCTGCATTCCGCGCCCCCGACTGACACTGTACGCGAGCAGACTGTTGCGCCCGGTTCACAAATTGGCCAGGCCGGTGACCCTGTCACGCTGGTTGGCCGTCATGTGATGATGGCCGCTGATGGCGATATCGTGGATATTCTAATGATTCAGCATGGAAAAACCCACGATCTTTATGCGCTGCCCATGACCCCTATGGCGCCACGCACCGAGTATACGTTGATCGAAGTGCATGAGGATCCGGGGACAGTGCGTCTGTCAGACCTGATCTGCATTGCCTTTACCACCGGCACGATGATCACGCTGGCAGGTGGAATGCAGCGCCCGATTGAAATGCTGATCCCTGGCGATATGGTGCTGACCCGCGATTCCGGGCCGCAACCCGTTCGACTGGTGGCCAAGGCGACGCTGCGCGCGCTGGGGTCATTCGCGCCGGTGGTGATTTCAGCGGGCACGCTGGGCAATGAGGGTGATCTGGTGGTCAGCCCGCATCACCGGATATTTCTTTATCGGCGCGGTGCGCAGCGAATTGGCCAGACCGCAGAGATTCTGGTGCAGGCCAAATATCTGGTGGATGGTAGTCATGTCTGGCGGCGCGAGGGCGGTTATATCAATTATTACGCGCTGGTCTTTGACCGCCACGAGATTGTCTATGCCGAAGGTATTCCCTGCGAAAGCCTTTTGGTCAGCGATACCACGCTGAGCCTTTTGCCCGATGAGTTGGCAGCAGAGGTGCGCGCCCACCTGCCGGGCCTGACCCACCAACCGCATCTTGGCACCGAGGCGGGGCCAGAGCTGATCGATAGCGCCACCCGTGACAAGCTGTTTCGCAAAACCGACTGACCGAAGACGGGACCGGAGTAGAGGGGGGCTGACCGCCCCCCGGCCTGCGGCCTCCCCCCGGTGAGTATTTACGCCAAAAAAAAGCCGCCGATAGGGGTGATTGTTAACGGCGGCGGGCATTGTGGGTGATTGCGCCAGACCGGCGCAGCAGATAAACCCCGCGCCATGAACCAGACCTCATCCCTCCCGCCCGAAATTGCCCGCCGCCGGACCTTTGCGATCATTTCGCATCCCGACGCTGGAAAAACCACGCTGACCGAAAAGTTTCTGCTGTTTGGTGGAGCGATCCAGATGGCGGGCCAGGTGCGCGCCAAGGGCGAGGCGCGGCGCACCCGGTCCGACTTCATGAAGATGGAGCAGGACCGCGGGATTTCGGTTTCTGCCTCAGCGATGAGCTTTGATTTTCGCCGTTACCGGTTCAATCTGGTCGACACGCCCGGGCACTCGGATTTTTCGGAAGATACCTACCGCACGCTGACGGCCGTGGATGCCGCGATCATGGTGATTGACGGCGCAAAAGGTGTCGAAAGCCAGACCCGCAAGCTCTTTGAGGTGTGCCGTCTGCGTGATCTGCCGATCTTGACCTTTTGCAACAAGATGGACCGCGAAAGCCGCGATACATTTGAGATTATTGACGAAATACAGGAAAATCTGGCGATCGACGTGGCACCTGCCAGCTGGCCGATCGGCATGGGGCGTGATTTTCTAGGGTGTTACGACATCTTGCATGATCGGTTGGAACTGATGGACCGCGCCGACCGTAACCGCGTCGCCGAAAGCATCAAGATCAACGGTCTGGATGACCCGGAACTGGAAAAGCACATCCCCGCAGGTCAGCTTGCAAAGCTGCGCGAAGAGTTGGAGATGGCGCGCGAACTGCTGCCGGCCTTTGACCGACAGTCCTTTTTGGAAGGGCACCTGACGCCCATCTGGTTTGGCTCGGCGATCAATTCGTTCGGGGTGAAGGAACTGATGGATGGGATGGGCGAACACGGCCCCGAGCCGCAGCCGCAGCATGCTGACCGCACGATCCGCCCCGAAGAACCCACCGTTACGGGATTCGTGTTCAAGGTACAGGCCAACATGGACCCCAAGCATCGCGACCGGGTGGCCTTTGTGCGTCTTGCCTCGGGGCATTTTGAACGCGGCATGAAGCTGACCCATGTGCGCAGCAAAAAGCAGATGGCGGTGACCAATCCTGTGCTGTTTCTGGCCGCCGACCGGGAACTGGCCGAAGAGGCCTGGGCCGGCGACATCATCGGCATTCCGAACCACGGGCAGTTGCGGATTGGCGACGCGCTGACCGAGGGCGAACTGCTGCGTTTCACCGGTATCCCCTCCTTCGCGCCCGAGCTTTTGCAGACGGTGCGCGCGTTGGATCCGCTGAAGGCCAAGCATCTGGACAAGGCGCTGCTGCAATTTGCCGAGGAAGGTGCCGCCAAGGTGTTCAAACCGATGATCGGGTCGGGGTTCATCGTCGGCGTTGTCGGCTCGCTTCAGTTTGAGGTTCTCGCCTCGCGGATCGAGTTGGAATACGGGCTGCCGGTGCGGTTCGAGTCAAGCCAGTTCACCTCGGCGCGTTGGGTTTCCGGACCCAAACAAGAAGTGGAGCGGTTGGTGAACATCAACAAGCAGCATATCGCCACTGACAGTGATGGGGACGCGGTGTTTCTGACGCGTCTGCAATGGGATATCGACCGAATCCAACGCGATTTTCCCGAGTTGAAGCTGACCGCCACGAAGGAAATGATGGTTTGATTGTAAAGAGAATCTTCACCCTGTTGTTTTAGCGTTGGAAACCGTTGGCGTAAGCGGCCTGTGCAGCTATGATCTGCACGTTTGAAAATTCATAGCGACAAGGCTTTTGACATGACCACACCCTCCGCGCTCGGCCGCCGCAGCTTTCTTTTGCTGGCGACAGCCATGACAACCGCCCTTGCTGCCTGCGGGTCGAACTGGGCAACCGAGTATGAGCCGGTGCCGGAACAGGCGCGCGACTGGCGGCTTGCCGCGGTTAACGTGACGGTCCCGCAAACGCTTAGCGTGTCAGAGGACATCAAAAGTTATGTCCCAAGGGCGGATATCGTCTGGCAGGAAGAGCCCCTTGGGGATCGGCGCGCGCAAGTCGGCTGGATCGTCAAGGAAGGGATCACCGCCGGGGCAACGGGCCTGCGCGGCAGCCGTCCGGTCCGGTTTCAAGTCACGGTTTCAAAGTTCCACGCGCTGAACAAAAAGGCGCGCAGATCTGCCCCCGCAGGAACCGGTGTTCATGACATCCGTTATACCGTGCAGGTGGTCGATGCCCGCACAGGGCAAGAACTGCTTGCGCCGCAGTATATCCAGGCGGATTTTCCCGGCAAAACCGGTGCCGCCGCAGTTGAGGCTGAAAAGCGCGGCTTGACGCAGCGCGTCGCCATTGTTGCGCATCTGACCCGCACCACCGCAGGCTGGCTTGGGCTTGGTGCCGACAACCGCACCGACTTTACCCGCGCCGGGGGCTGAAGCGGGCGGCAAAAACCGTTTTCAACACACATGCGCCACGCTTTGGTCACCATGGTGGAGCATTTATGTTTTACCTGATTACCGGAGATTATTTATGAAAAAAATCATGATCCTTACACTGGGGATTCTCGCGCTCAGTGGCTGCGAAGTGCAGCGGGATGCCCTGCCGATTGGTGGCAGCCGCGCCGATGGAACGGTTGAAATGGGCTATACAGAAAGCTCGCTTGAAGTGTCCAAGGTTGACTGGGAGCAGGCTTTGCGGTCTGCGACCAAACGCTGCAATGCCTGGGGTTACAGAAGGGCCGACCCATTTGAAGGTAGCCGGCGCACATGCCTGACTGGCGGATACGGTGGCTGCGATGTTTACAACGTCACGAAAACCTATCAGTGCACGAACTAGCCCGGTAATCTGGGCAACAGAGCGGGGGCTGTGGATAAAGTGGGAATACGAAGTATTGCCACCCCCCAACCTGTCACGCATGCGCACCATCTTTATCATGGCAACTCCGATTCTGCCCTGACCGGAGTCGAATTCAAGGCATTGCTGCGGGCAATCCCTCTTGCCGCTAGACGGTGCCGGATGCGGACAGATCCGAAAACCGCCCCAATCGTGGTTTTGCAATAGGTTGGCCTGGGCTACAGCGGCCAGGATTTATCAAAATTCTCTCCGGGCTCTGGTCGGATCTTGCAGTCTCATATTAACCTGCCCGCAGGATGGCCAGCCCCGTCAAGCTGTCGATTTGTTGGAAATTGTGGGTGACTTCAGCACGCCAAGACCCCGCCTCAATCAGCCAGTTACAGGCCGAGAAGCGCAAAAGTTAGAAGCGCAAAACGGGAAGATCGAAAAAACGCGATCAGGCGTATATTCTTGTTGATACACGCATGCGACGCGGTAACAGTTTTTCATGAAACAGACGAAAACTCACTGGTGCCGATCTGGCCAACTGACAGACAACTGAAAACGCCAAAAGCCGCAAAGCGCGCTCAGAATTTCGACCCAAGGCTAGGGCCAAAGCTGCCATTTGACTGCCCGATCGGAAATATCAGCACATATAAGGCCAAGCTTGAAAATGGATTTCTGGGATACCTTGGCAAGCCATGGCGATCAACTCGCCCTGATAAAGCACGACTTTTCAATTTCCTACACCGAACTTGCGGTCAAGGTAGACGCATTTTGTCTGGAAATAGAGGCCGGATTGCCGCCGGATGTCACCCGCCCCCTGATCCTGCTGGAAGCTGTCAATGAGCCGGGGGCCATCATCGCCTATCTTGGGGCGCTACGGGCGCACTGGCCGGTGATTCTGGTCGCAGAGGGTTCCGCAGGCCGCGAAAGTCAGATCGTTCAGACCTATCGGCCCAATATCATTTTTCGACGCGCCGCAGACTGGAAGCCGGTGTTTGCGTTTACGGACCCCATTGAGATGCACCCCGATCTTGCAGTGCTGCTTTCGACCTCGGGCACCACGGGGGCCTCCAAACTGGTACGCCTGTCGCGGCAAAATCTGGCAACCAATGCTGCGGCGATTGCGGATTACCTTCATATCTCCTGTGATGACAGGGCGATAACCCTTTTGCCGTTTCATTATTCCTACGGCATGTCGGTCTTGCATACCCATCTGCTGCGTGGGGCCGGGCTGGTCCTGACCGAGGGTTCGCTTATTGATGCGGATCTACGCGCTTTGGCCACGCGCATGCAGGTCAACTCCCTTGCGCTGGTGCCGACCCAGTTCGAACTTTTAAGCGACCTCGCCTGGCTGCCTCGGCTGCGGTACATCACACAGGCGGGGGGACGGCTGGATCCGGTTCTGGCGCGGCAATTTTCTGACAAGGCCGCGCGCGAGGGCTGGCAGCTTTTCATCATGTATGGCCAAACTGAGGCCGGCCCGCGCATGTCCTATGTACCACCCGAAGACGCCCAAGCGTGGTTCCACACAATCGGGCGCCCGTTGGAAGGTGGCGGATTTCGGTTGTTGGACAGCACGGGCCAAGAGGTGCAGGCGACCAACACAACCGGAGAGCTTGTCTATGAAGGCCCCAATGTCATGCTGGGTTATGCGGTAACCCGCGCCGATCTGGGCGCACCTGCGGGGCCTTGCGTCCTTCATACCGGCGATCTGGCAGAGCGACTTGAAAACGGATACTTCCGCATTACCGGACGTGCCAGCAGGTTTATCAAGATCTTTGGCCTGCGCATCAGTCTGGACGAGGTGGAAACCCAACTACGAGCCGAAGGTAACCGCGTTTATGTCACCGGCTCGGATGCGCAGCTCGCGGTTTTTGTGCAAGACGCTACAAATCTTGGGCAGTTACAAGATCATATCTCAGCGCTTTATCATTTGCCGCAAAATGTAATCCTGGTTTCTTCGATCAAAGCGGCCCCGTTGCTCCCTTCGGGCAAGGTGGATTACCGCACCCTCGCCCGTCAGGCGGACGCCTTGCAGCCCGGCGCCCAAGAAACCGGTTTGGACACGCGGACAGCATTGCAGCGGGCACTACGGATGCCGGTTCTTGATCTTGATCGTAGTTTTGTGGATCTTGGCGGCGATAGCCTGGCCTATCTGGACCTCCAGTTACATCTTTTGACCAAGCTGGGTGTGGCCCCCCCCGATTGGGAGACCCTACCGCTGCGCACGCTTTTGGCGCAGGAAAAACCTGTGCGGCCGGCATCTGCAGGCGGCAGGTTTTCCGTTCAACGGGTGCGCGCCGATCTTCTTGCGCGTGTCATCGCCATTCTTTCGGTGGTTGCCTTGCACAGCACCCCTTGGTCGACGGGGGGAGGCTCTTATCTCTTGCTGATGATGGTCGGGTATTCGTTAGCCCGGTTTCAAAGCCACACGCTATTTGAAGGCAATGTTCTGCGCACCTGGCGCAGCATGCTGGTGCCGATCCTTGCCTGTTATTATCTGCTGATCAGCCTGATTTCTTTGCTATGGCATCCGGTCAGCGTACCCTGGTTTGTTCTGCTGGGAAATTTCGAGCAAGTGATTTCCCTAAAGGGTCTTGTTCCCTATTGGTTTGTCAGCACCTATACGCAAATCGTTCTGCTTTTTACCCTTCCCTTCCTACTGCCGTCCTGCCGGCACCAGGTTGTGCGATATCCGTTTGCAATTGGCCTGTTTATCCTCGCGTGTGTGGTGCTGGCCATACGCTTTTCCCCGGTGGCAGACATTGCGCCACCAATCCGGCATCGACATCCGCTCGCCGCGATTGAGCTTTTGCTTTTAGGATGGTGTATTTTCTTTACCCGCGACCGAGCGCAAAAAGCACTCATGACGCTTGTTACCCTGCTGGTCTGGTGGATCAGTTGGCGCGATGCCCCGCACAGTGTCAATTACATGATAGTTTGCGGCGCCCTGGCAATTATCTGGCGGCTTTCGATCGACATACCCACCCCATTGGCGCGTGGCCTGATGCATATCGGTTCGGTGACATTATTTCTCTACATCGTCCATGTGCCGGTCATTTCGCTGGTGACATCCCTTGGACTGCGGTCAGATGCCTTGCGCTTTTGCGTTGTTACAGCGCTAAGCGTTCTGGCCGCGGGGGCGTTCAAGGCGCTCTATGACTGGACAGATGGCAGGCTTTCCAGCCAATGGCCCGCCAGATCTTAGATTGAAAACAAGAAGTTCAATCGCGCCATCCATGCATTTTCTGCATTGCGGCATTGCCCGAAGAAGTGTCGCATTAAGTGTCAAAGGCGCCTATATCTCTGGTAACGAAGGTTGTTGGCGATAAACCCGATCAGCCTGAACCCTAAAACAAAGCGCGACCACCGCGCATTTCGGAGAGTATGGAAATGAAACAGAACACCTCGAATTCGATCTTTCATGCAATTGCTGCCTGGGTGAAATCCGCCCTTACCCTTTCAAAAGAAGAGCAGGCCAACCTGAAATTGCACCGCGACATGTGGCTGGGTCGGCGCAGCCCCAAGCTTGAGAAAACGGTTCGTCATTACAGCTTTTAAGCCGTGAACCCTGCATCTACGCGGTTCAACATTACCCGAAATAAGGTTGATACGACCCAATTCAAAAGGCCCTTGGCAAGACGATGCTGAGGGCCTTTTTATTTCTGAAATCAAGAATGCCTAGCGCAAGATGTGCGGCTTTTTAGCGGCACCCCCCGTCAAAGCTGTGCCGCTACATCGTCGGGCATATCAAAGTTATGGGTGACGTTTTGCACATCGTCATCATCTTCGAGCATGTCGATCAGCTTCATCAGCTTGGTCGCGGTTTCCAGGTCAACCTCGGTCCGGTTTTGCGGTTTCCAGATCAGCTTGGCCTCGGTGCTTTCGCCCAACGCCGCCTCCAGCGCCAGCGACACTTCGTTAAGCGCGGTATCGGCGCAATAGATCCAATGCCCCTCTTCATCGGACTCGACATCATCAGCCCCGGCGTCCAGCGCCGCCATCATCACCGTATCCGTATCGCCTGCCTCAGGCGGATAGGTGATTTCGCCCACCCGGTCGAACATGAACGAAACCGACCCCGTGGTGCCCAGATTGCCACCGCATTTGGTGAAATAGCTACGCACGTTTGACGCGGTGCGGTTAAGGTTATCGGTCATCGCCTCAACAATAATGGCGATACCGTTCGCGCCATATCCTTCGTAACGGATTTCCGTATAATCATCGGCATCGCCCCCCAGCGATTTCTTGATCGCCCGGTCTATCACATCCTTAGGGCAGGAAACCGCTTTGGCCGCCTTGACCGCCAGCCGCAGCCGCGGGTTTTTTTCGGGGTCCGGGTCGCCCATCTTTGCGGCAACGGTTATCTCTTTTGCCAGCTTGGAAAACAGCTTGGAGCGTAGCTTGTCCTGCCGCCCCTTCCGGTGCTGGATATTCGCCCATTTTGAATGGCCTGCCATGACGCTCTCCGTCCGATGTCGATATTATGGCGTCTCTATATGCCAGCGAGGCGGGGGGCCGCAAGCAGCCTAAGGCTTACCGTCGGCCAAAATCCGGATCAACCGACTTGGGCGTGCGGTAATGCCAGACCCTGCCCCCCGGTTTGGTCAGCGTTATGCTGGCGTAGGGTTCAAACAGTTTCGGTAGCGCCGTAAAATAACTTTCGTGCGTAACCACGACATCATACCGCAGCGGATGGGCGCAGCCCCTCAGCATGCCCGACGGCAGGGCGCGGTAATCAGCGCTGCAGGTAACGCCATCGCTAAACATCACCGAAAGCATGTTGCCCGACAGATGCACCGTATCTGGGTTGGCGTCGGCAACCGGGCCGGTACAGGCGGCCAGCCCGGCCAGCGCGACGAAAAAGCAAAGGCGTTTCATGTGCGTCATTCCTTAGACCGGCCAAATCAGCGGGATCATTGTACAGGCAGTCAGGGCCAGAATCACATTCAGCGGTATCCCAACCCGCATATAGTCCGTGAAACGGTATCCGCCCGGCCCATAAACCAGCATATTCGTCTGATACCCGATCGGTGTGGCAAATGCCGCCGAGGCCGCAAACATCACCGCCACCACAAACGGGCGCGCATCCATCCCCAACGCCGCCGCAAGCTCAATCGCGATCGGCGTCAAGATCACCGCCACCGCGTTGTTGGAAACCACCTCGGTCAGCGTCGAGGCCAGGGCATAGACACAAAGCAATGTCACAAATACCGGCAACCCGGTCATATGCGGGGCGATCAGATCAACAATCATCTTGACCGCGCCCGAATGGTCCAACGCCGCCCCCACCACCAACATCGCAAAGATCAGCGCCAAGAGCCGGCCTTCCAGAAACGAAAACGCCTCTTCGGCGTCAATGCAGCGGGTCAAAAGGACAATGGCCACCGCAACCGCCGCCAGCGCCAGGATCGGCGCCACATCAAAAGCGGCCAGCGCCACCACGCCAACCAGCGCCCCCACGGCAATGGGCGCGTGCGTTCTGCGGTAAGGCTGCGCGCGCGGCTTTGCGACATCGACCAAATCCATATCGGCCGCCAGACGGGCAATATCTTCGGCGGCACCTTCCAGCAGCAGCGTATCACCGACAACCACCACCAGATCATCCATCTTGCGCCCGATATTCTGGTTGCGGCGATGCGCCGCCAGCACATAAACCCCATAGCGACGGCGCAGCCGCAATTCGCCCAAGGACCGCCCGATCATCCGGCACCCCGGCGAAATCAGCACCTCGACGGTTTCCGTCTGCACCGAACTCAGCTTGTCCACCATCCGCAAATGCGGGTTGTGCTGCATGCCCAACAGCTCTGCCATGTCGGTGCGCAAAACCACCCTGTCACCAGCCTGCAAAATGGCCGCCCCCAGATCACGGCGCAAACTGGCATCTCCGCGCAGCACGTCGATGACACGCACACCTTCGGGTTTGAACAGATCCACCTCAAGCACGTTCTGCCCGATCAACGCCGAGTCTTCGGGTAGCGCCACCTCGGTAAAGAATTTCAGCCGCCGCTTGTTGCCCAGCAACATCCCCATCGAGGCCCGGTCCGGAAGCAGGTGCCGCCCGATCAGCGCCATGTAGAGCCCGCCCACCAACACCTGCACAACACCCATGCCCGAAATCTCGAACATGGTAAAAGGCGCAAGCCCCCGGTCCCGCGCCACCCCGTCAACCAAAAGGTTGGTAGAAGTGCCAATCAGTGTGACAGTGCCCCCTAGGATCGCCGCATAAGACAGCGGAATCAATAACTTGGAGGCCGTTATTCCCAGTTTTCGCGCGACCGTCATCATCACCGGAATCATCATCACCACCACCGGCGTATTGTTCAAAAATGCAGAAGCCGCGGCAATAAGCGCGAAAATGGCGATCAGGGTGACGATAGGGCGGTTGTCAATATGGGCCTCGGCCTGACGGGTCACCCAGTCCAGCGCACCGGTACGCACCAGCCCCCCCATGATCAGGAACATCATGATGATGGTCCAGGGGGCGCTGTTCGACAACACCTTGACCGCATCATCATATGGCACAATGCCCAGCGCCAGAACAAAAGCCGCGCCCCCGATCGCGACAACTTCGGTCGGGTACTTCTCGCGCATGAACAGGATCAGCATGACCAGAACCACGGTCAGGGTCAAAATGGCCTCGGTGGTCTGCGATAGCGCTAGATCAAGCATTATATGTGGGCCTGTTGTCGTTCACCGCGATCATAGCGTCGCCCCAGCGCCGCACAAGCACCGCCATCGGCATAGGCAACGTTCAAACCGCCGCCGAAAGCGGCGTCACCTGCGCCAACCGCCCACCAACCCGCACCGGGGTGCAACGTTTGGCATGGCCGGTTCGATCATCGGTTTCAACGTAAAACCCTGACAAAGTCGCCTCGCCCTCGGCAGGGGTAAATCGCTCGCGGCCCATGCCGGTAATGAACCGGCGCATCGGTTCGGCTTTGTCCATTCCGATAACGGAATTATAGTCGCCAGACATGCCCGCATCACTAAGATAGGCGGTACCGCCCCCCAGGATCATCGCATCCGCTGTGGGCACATGGGTATGGGTGCCCACAACCATGCTTGCCCGGCCATCACACCAATGACCCATCGCCATCTTCTCCGAGGTGGCCTCGCAATGCATATCGACGAGGATGGCCTGGGCCAGCCCACCCAAGGGATGTGCCCGCAACACGGCATCAACCGCCGAAAACGGATCATCAAAAGGCCGCTTCATGAAAACCTGCCCAAGCGCCTGCGTAACCAGAATTTTTCGCCCGCGCGCGTCAGAAAAAAGCCGCGCGCCCTTGCCCGGCGCCTCTTTGGCGTAGTTCAGGGGTCGCAGTATCCGCGGCTCGGACTCGATGAAGCGTAGCATGTCTTTTTGATCAAAGGCATGATCACCCAGGGTCACGCAATCGGCGCCCGCATCTAAAATCCCGCGCGCGTGATCCGGCGTAAGCCCCGCACCCGCGCTGGCATTTTCACCATTCACCACAATGAAGTCCAGCCCCCAGTCACCCCGCAGGCCTGGTAAACGCTCGGTTATGGCCTTGCGTCCTGCGCGGCCCATGACATCGCCCAAAAAGAGTATTTTCATACTGCAAGGGTTAGGCATTCAGGTTACGAAGGGCAAGTCTTCTATTGCGGCTTTTGTTTGGTAAAAATACTCAAACCGACCAGGGGCGCTGCCCCCGGACCCCCGGAGTATTTGCACCAAACAAAAGCTTTGGCAGCCAGGGCCTAATTGTGGGGCAGGATGATCGAGGTTTCAGTCACGATCAGGTCCAAAGGCTGGTCTGTGGGTTCGATCGGCACCGCGGGCAATTCCTGGGCGGAATAGGCAAAGCCGATGGCAGTGACCGGGCCGTTTATACGCAGGTGTTCAAGGGTACGGTCATAAAACCCCCCGCCATAGCCCAGACGGAAGCCACGCCGGTCAAATGCCAAAAGCGGCACGATCAAGACGCTTGGGGACAGCCAATCGCCCGTCTCGGGAATCAGCGCACCAAAGGCGCCAGGCTGCATGGGGGTCGTGGGCGACCAGGCCCTGAACGCAAGTGGCAGACCGTTATCAAGGATCACCGGCACTGCAACCGGGCCCCTATGCGCAGCCATGGCGGGCCGTGGGTCAAGTTCACTGCGCATTGGCATGTATCCTGCAAGAACTGCGTTGCGGTAGGGGGCAAGCACCGATGACAAGAGTTCAACCGCGCGGCCCGAACCCGCCGAACTTGCAGCGCGCCGTGCAGCGAGTGCCGAGCGGCGGACGAAGGATTTCTTGTCTTGCGGGCTCATAAAAGCACTGCGGCCGCAAGGCCCAGAAAGGTGAAAAAGCCCACCATATCTGTCATCGTCGTAACAAATGTTCCCGACGCCAAGGCCGGATCCGCGCCCATTTTCTCAAGACCAAGGGGCACCAGAATCCCCGCAAGCGCCGCAACAAAGAGGTTGACCACCATCGCCGCACCAATGACCAACCCCAGTTCTGGCCGCCCGAACCAGGTCCAGGCCACCAGTCCCATCACCAGACCGAATACCGTGCCATTGATCAACCCGACCAGCGCCTCGCGCCGCACAACGCGCCAGACGTTGGAATCGGTCAGGCTTTTGGTCGCAAGGGCCCGGACCGCAACGGCCAGCGTCTGGGTTCCTGCATTCCCCCCCATCGAGGCAACAATCGGCATTAGAACGGCCAGTGCCACCAACCGCTCGATCGTGCCCTCGAAAAGCGAGATCACCCCGGAAACCAGAATTGCCGTCATCACGTTGATACCCAACCATGGCAGCCGCTGGCGCATGGTTTCAGGTACCGTATCCGATAGCGAGGATTCGTCACCCACCCCTGCGAGGCGCAAGAAATCTTCCTCGTGTTCCTCATCCAGCACCGCCATCGCGTCATCAATGGTGATCACGCCGATCAATCGGTCGTGTTCATCGACAACCGGCGCCGAGATCAGGTGATACTGGTTAAAGGCATAGGCCACGTCGGCCTCTTCCTGGTAAACCGAGATGCTGCGAAAGCTGTCTTCGACAATGTCGCGCAGGGGCGTCGCGCGCTTTGCCGATAGCAGTTTGCCCAGCGTCACATAGCCTTGCGGGTGATGCGCCGGATCAACCAGGATCACATGATAAAACTGATCGGGCAGCCAGTCTGTGGCGCGCAGATAATCAATTGTCTGACCGACGGTCCAGTGTTCCGGCGCGGTTACCACCTCACGCTGCATCAGACGGCCAGCGGAATATTCCGGGTAGGTCAGCGATTGTTGCACCGCGGCCCGGTCGGCCTCTTCCAAGGCGCCCAGAATTGCCTCTTGCTGGGGCTCTTCAAGGTCTTCGATCAGGTCGACAACATCGTCTGATTCAAGCTCGCGTACGGCTTCGGCCAGCACGTCTTTCGGCATTGCTTCGATGACTTCTTCGCGGATCGCGTCATCGACCTCGGACAGGATATCGCCGTCAATTTCGCGGCCCCAAAGCGCCAGGAGGGCACGCCGGTCGGGCCCGCCGATCTGTTCCAGAATATCAGCGACGTCAGCGGCGTGCAGCGATTCCAACAGGCCGGTCAGGCGCGCAGTATCGCGCGCATGAACCGCCTCCAGGATCTGATCAACCAGGTCGGTATCCAGGCTGTAGTCCTGTTCTTCGCGATCCTGTTCCTCTGCGCGCAATTCGGCCATGTATCCCCCTCTGTTCGGCCGCACCATAACCGAGGGCTCATCTCATAAACAGAGGTTTGGGCGATTTACCTTATCTTCCCGTATGCCTAGCATGGGCCACAGGCAAGAAGCGGGGCGAACTATATGGCAGAGCTGTTGATCGGGCAGGTGATCGCGTTTGATGGCGACCCATTCACCGAGGGGCCGGCGGCCGCGCGCACATGGGTGCGCGGCGGTGTGCTGATCGAGGGCGCGCGCATCACGGCGGTGGGCGAGGCCGCAGCGTTGCAGGCGGCCCACCCCGGCGCGCATGTCCATGATTATGGCGCGGCGCTGATTTCCGCGGGTTTCATTGATGCCCATGTGCATTACCCACAGACTGCCATGATCGCGAGCTGGGGCAAGCGGCTGATAGACTGGCTGAACACCTACACCTTTCCCGAAGAGATGCGCTTTGACGACCCGGCCTATGCCGCCATGATCGCCGGGCGGTATCTGGATCTGGCCCTTGCCCATGGCACAACAACGATGTGCAGCTATTGCACAATTCACCCCGAAAGCGTGGATGCGTTCTTTTCAGCGGCGCGCGGGCGCGGGATGCGGGCGCTGGCAGGCAAGACATGCATGGACCGCAACGCCCCCGATGGGCTGCGCGATACCGCGCAAAGCGCCTATGATGACAGCCGCGCACTACTGGGCCGTTGGCATGGGGTGGACCGGTTGTCCTACGTCATCACGCCACGCTTCGCCCCCACCTCTACCCCCGCACAACTGTCTGCCCTTGGGGCGCTTTGGGCCGAGCACCCCGGTTGCCTGATGCAGACCCATCTGAGCGAACAATCTGATGAGATTGAGTGGGTCAAAGACCTGTTTCCAGAGGCGCGCGATTATCTGGACGTTTATGAGGCACATGGATTGCTGGGGGAAAAGGGGGTTTACGGCCACTCGATCCACCTGACGGCGCGCGAACGCGACCGTCTGGCCGAAACCGGCGCGGCGCTGGCGCATTGCCCGACCTCGAACACGTTTATCGGGTCGGGGCTTTTTGACCTGCAAGGCCTGATTGCTGCGGGGCAAAGGGTGGGGCTGGCCACGGATACCGGGGGCGGATCATCCTTTTCCATGCTGCGCACCATGGCCGCAGCCTATGAGGTGGCGCAGTTGCGCCATGTGGCGTTGCACCCCGCACAGCTGTGGTGGCTGGCGACCGTTGGGTCGGCCCGTGCGCTGCGCATTGACGCGTCGGTCGGCAATATCGCACCGGGGATGGAGGCGGATCTGGTGGTGCTGGATCTGGCCTCGACACCTGCCATCGCCCAGCGTTCCGTCCGGGCGGATGATCTGTGGGAGGCGGTGTTTCCGACCATCATAATGGGCGATGACCGGGCCGTGACCGCTGTGTGGGTTGGCGGAAAGCTGGTTTCGGCCTGAACGGATCAGGGGGCACTAAAAAGAACCTATAGGCGCAAGGTGCCCGTGCCCCCCGGAAACACAAATCAGAACCGCATCACGCTAAGGAAATGGCATCGGCCGCACAGCCCCTGCCCTTTTTCATATCGGATAATGGCGCTTATTTCTTTTTCACGAATTCAGTCAGAATCACGATCCGTTGCCCCTCGACCCGGCCTTCAATATGGGCGGCGTTGTCCGCAACAAGGCTGATGCCGCGCACGGCAGTGCCGCGTTTGGCAGTGAACCCCGCGCCCTTGACCGGCAGATCCTTGATCAACACGACTGTATCGCCAGCCGACAGCAGCGCGCCGTTGCTGTCACGGTGTTCAACCCCCGGCAGGGCTGCGCCCGCGTCTGCCCAGGATTGGGTCGCTGCATCCAGCGTCATGTTCGCGCGGGCCTCGTTGGCCCAAGGCGCGTCAATACCGCCCAGTTTGCGCCACACAGCAACCTGAACAGCGGGGACGCCGGACCATGCCGCACCCTCAAGGCAGCGCCAATGCGACGGCGGGGTCGCATCATCAGTGCAGGTGGCGCAAAGCAAAACCGCCTCGTCACCGGGGGGCACCTCAACCGGGGTCAGGCCGGCGCTGTCGCCGCAAAATTCGCACACGCCGCCGGAACGGGCGATCAGATCATCAAGAAGGGACATATTGGCTCCGCTCACAAAGGGTTGGCCTTGCGTAGCGCCGCGGGCGCATGGAGGCAAGCCCGGCGGGGCAAAACCCCGGGCGGAACCAATCAGCAGCAAGCCGCGTTATTGACTCATAGCCCGATGCGGAGGACACGCCATGAAGGGAATTCTAGCCTGGGTAATCGGCATTCCGATCCCGATCATCATCATCTTGTATTTGGCCGACGTTTTCTGACGCCGATGGTGAAGGGGCCAGAGAATGGGGGTGGCGGGCGCAGGTGCAACCGCTGCGCCACCCCACCCGCCTCTTAGCGTTCCCATTCCCACGGCACCGCAAATTCGCCCAGTTTGGCTGCCAATGCCGCCTGATCAATGGTGCCGGTGGTGGCAATATGCGCAACCAACCCGCGCTTCTTATCCTCGATCACGCTAACCACATGGGCGGCCAGACCGGCCTCGGCCAGGGTGGCGTTCAGCACCCGGGAAATGGCGCGTTTGCGCAGACCCGGCTTGAATATCTTGCCGACGGCGGTTTTTGGCAATTCATCCAGCACCTCGATATGTTTGGGAAAGGCCGCACGTTCGTGGATGTGTTTTTGCGCATACTCCATCAGTTCATCCACGGTCACACTCGCGCCCGCGACCAGTTCGACATAGGCGCAGGGCAGTTCCCCGGCAAACGAATCCGGTTGGCCGATTGCGCCCGCAAAGGCGACGGCGGGGTGCATCAGCATCGCCTCTTCGATCTCGGCGGGGTCGATATTGTGGCCGCCACGGATGATCAGATCCTTGGCGCGGCCAGTGATCCACAGATAGCCGTCGGGGTCCATCCGGCCCAGATCGCCGGTACGCAAAAACCGGCCTTCGGCAAACAGATCGTGATTCTTGTCGGCCTCGGTGTAGGTCGAGCCTTCAAAGACGCCGGGGTTCGCGATGCAAATTTCACCGATTTCATCGACCGCACATTCGCGGAAACCGTCTTCGTCGGGCAACAGAATACGCACGTTCGTGTAGGGCAGCGGAATTCCGACAGAGCCCACCTTTTTAAGCCCATCCGCCGGGTTGCACGATACAAGGCAGGTCGCTTCGGTCAGGCCATAGCCTTCGGATATCTGCACACCGGTGGCTTTTTCAAACCGGTTGTATAGCTCGATCGGCAGGGGTGCGGACCCTGAAAGCGCGGTTTTCAGGGACGATACATCGGCATCAACCGGGCGCTGCATCAGCGCGGAAATGGCGGTGGGAACGGTGATCAGAAAGCTGACCTGCCAGCGTTCGATCAGCTTCCAGAAATTGTCGAACACCCCCTCACCCCGATAGCCCTGCGGCGTGGGAAACACCACATGCGCCCCCGAGGCGATAGCCGACATGAAGACCGGATAGGCGGCAAAAACGTGAAACAGCGGCAAGGGGCACATCAGCACGTCGGTTTCATCAAACAAAAGCGTCGCCCCCAGCCAGCCGTTGTAGATCATGCCCGAATATTTGTGCTGCGCGACCTTTGGCATGCCGGTGGTGCCACCGGTGTGGAAATAGGCCGCGACCCGGTCGCCCGTCGCATCGGCAAAGGTCAAACGGTCGGCCGGCATTCTGGCCGCCTCGGCGTTGAGGGATTTGACAGTCGCCTTGTGCTCAACCGGGTTTTTGGGACGGATAAGTAGCACGATCCAGCTTTTGGGCGGGGTCATATAGCCGTTCAGATCAACCTCAAGCACGGTTTTGACGTTGGGTGCGTGCTTCACCGCCTCGGCAGCTTTTTGCGGCACATCGGTCTTTGGGAAAGCCTTGAGCGTGACCAGCACCTTGGCGTTGGTTTCGCGCAGGATCGCTGAAATCTGTTCCGGTTCCAGCAGCGGGTTGATCGGGTTCACGATGCCCGCCACGGCGCCGCCCAGAAGGGCAATTGCGGTTTCAAGGCAGTTTGGAAGCAGATAGGCGATGGTGTCATGCTCGCCCACGCCAAGGCTGCGAAACAGGTTCGCCGCCTGTGTCACACGGCCATGAAGCTGCGCCCAGGTCAGGGTCTGTGCCTTGTCGTTGGGGCCGGAGAACAGCTGAAACGTGATTGCAGGGCGCGACGGGTAGCGCACCTTTACGTCAGACAGAAACTGAAACATGGTTTCGGGCCGCTGGCGTTCAGCCCAGGGCATTTCGTTTTCAACCGCATCACGGTCCGCGACGGATGCGAATCTTGGCATGTTCAGTCCTCCCCTACGGTCCGTTCCGGGCCTTTGACGCAGCATGGGCGATGCGCAAGGGCCGGGCAAGGGAAAGCCGCGCGCCGAAACGCCACGTCACGAAAGACCAGAACACCGCAAAAGAAAAGGCACCCTGCTTGGGCCAGTCCCTCACGGCAAATGTTGAAATAATTGCTTCTGTTGGCCGCACAGTGGCCAGCATTCCTTTTCAGACAAGACAGTTGACGCATTATCAGAGGGAGAGATCAGGTGAGTTTTGTCTCGAATGAGTTTTGTCTCGAAAATATCTTCGACAGAAAATCCGCCCTTGGGGCGGAGGTTTCCCGAAGCCTTCGAGGTCCTCGACCTGAACTTCTGCCGCAACCCTGCCTACGAAAACTACGATATGCATCCGGACCCATTCAAGCGGCCGGGAGAGAAGCCACCGGCACCGCCGGCCGCTCTTCGAGGCGAGGTCAGCAGCAAGAAGCACGAAGAGTTCTTCAGGTGCCCGACCTGCAACAAAACCTCGCGGATCAAGAACAACCGCGCGATTGCCGAAAAATACCAACGCCTCAAGCATTTGCAAGAGCATGATCCAGCCGTGCCTTCCTGCAAGACGCCGGGATGCTTCGCGCAGGGGATGGCGCCCGAGGCGCATCCCGAGTTCTACCGGCGGTTTGGCAAGACAGTGAACGCCGATCCCCGCTTCCAGTGCCGCCTGTGCTCGAAGACTGGACCTGCACCGGTTTCGTTCCGGTCAGGTGCTCATGTTAAGCGGCCTTTCGTTCGAATGCCGCGGGGCTTTTCCAGCCCAAGGCTGAGTGTCTGCGGCGCGGGTTGTAGAAGCCATTGATGTATTCGAAAAAGGCGACTTCGACCTCTCTTCGTCCCTGCCAGTTTCTGCGCCAGATCATTTCGGCCTGTTAGGGATTTGAAGAAACTTTCGACGCCTGCGTTATCGTAACAGTTTCCTTTTCCGCTCATGGACGCTTTGAGGCCATGTTTTCTCAAGACTTTCTGATAGTCATGGGAACAGTATTGGCTGCCTCTATCCGTGTGATGAATGCAGCCCTTACGAAAAGCAACTCCATCAAGGATGATCTCGTCCCAAGAGCTGAATGCAAGGCGGGACTGTTTTTCACTTGGGCGATAAATAAGCATCAGATAACCCTCCGCACAAATGAGCCATGCGAGACAACTTCATGATGCAAAAGGACGAGGGCCTGCCTGCGAATAAGCCTCGCCAATGCACGAAATCCGCGACCGCCCATCTCCATCATTGCCGAGAGGTCAGCGATGGTCGCGGCACCAACCAAACCGTTTGTTACGGCCACCGCCGCTTCATCAGCTTCGAGATCGGGGTGCCGAACGTCGTGCAGCAGTTTCGCGTTGTGAAGATCAATTGCGTTGATATCGCGCTGGGTTACGACGATCACGCGGTCTGCAAAGTTTGGTACAGCCTGCGCACCAATCATCTTGATTTCACGCCGCAATCGCTCGCTACGCAAACGTGAAGCTTCTTTCACGATAACGGCCGTCCGCTCGCCTGACTTGCAGGTGATCACAAAGTCAAAGAAATGACTGTGGGACTTGCCTGTTTGATCAAACCATTTGAAACAGACCTGCTCACGCAAGTCAGCAAGATCTGGCTTCACTGACAAGATCAGTGCGACCTTGTATTCCAGTTCACTGTCGATCTGGATTAGGCGGCCTGGATTGGTCCCGATAACAAGCTGGCCACTCGCCCGCCAGGCGGACGACTTCAGGATAGTTCTGGCAGCGGATGATTCAGACGGAAGTCTGATTGCGTTTGCAAAGAGATCAGTTTCGCCATTTTCTTTGCGGCAAACTGGGTGTGTATCTGGCTGCTGAAGCGCCGCGGTTTCCTGATCAGGCTGGCTACACATCGCAACCGTTTTTTTGTTGCTGAGTGACGCGGTGGTATGGAAGTCTTTCATAACATGCTCTTTTTTTCTTGTTTCCTGCCGAGCTCAGGAGGTTTCCCAAGCTCGACTGATCAGAAAATTGTGCTGTTCGTGCGGATCAGTAATTTTCTCCGGATGGGGTACACCCTGCGAAACCAGAATGGACGTCCACCAAGCGTGCGCCGTGCCAGCGGACTGCTGCATCGAAGTCCGGACGCGTGGCGTCTGGCACTTCGAAAGCGCCGCACAGGCACTCAATGACCGCCCTGACGTTTCTTGCCTGACACCGGACACAGCACACATCGCCACTGCGCAAGTTGGACAATGCAGACAGGGCTTTTTGATCCCCAATTGCGGAGAGAAGATCAGACAGGGTCTCTCCGTTTTCCATTAGGTGATCTTGCAAACGTGCGTCCACGGCGAATTGCTCATGTTTGGGATTAAGGGTCATTTCTGACACTCCTTTTGGAAGTGGTGGGGGGCAGTAAAGAACGGGGCAGTCTTCAGGCGGCCGCCTGCTCGCCGATGAACATGTCAAAAGCCTGTCTCAATCCGTCCAGAAGCAGGCAAAGTTCTTCGACGATCGGATCTGAAGGATTGACGAGAGTGAGCATATGATCACCGCTCACAACTTCATCATCGAGTTCGAGGAGCCGGATCAGACGTTCGATGCGCCGACGTGTATGCGTGCCAATTTCAAAGCTACGGGCAAGATCACCAAACAGCCGGTCAGCTTCTGCAATCGCGCGCCTGCCGCCAAGAAAATCAGCAGCGTGGCGCAGAGCAGGCCAATGGTGCTCGACAAAATCGTGAATGGGCGTGCGACAGACCGAAGTCGCATCGCGCAGATCGAGGGTGGAAAGTGCGTTCATTTGGAACCTCCATGGTTATTGTTGTTGTCAAGATTTTGGACTGGAGGGTCATGCCGTAACTTCGACGGCTTTCTCGGACTTTCTCGGTTTCCTTCGCTTGTTCATGTCTGTCGAAATGAATGTTGGCCAGATCCGAAAAAGACGAAGAAAAAAGTTTCATCGCTCAACGATTTTTTTGGAGTGCAAAGCCCTGCTCCCGAATATTATTTCATTTTCTCTTTGAGTTGCAGATCTTTGGCCAAGATTTCCTGCACACCCGGAGGAGATTCACGATCATGGTGCAGGCAGAACTCGACCCGGCCAAACGCATTCCTGCGATGCGATCATCGGAAAGCGGCAGTATCGCTCGAGCATCACCGTACGGGCGCTGATCATGGCTACGATCAGAAGGCTTAACGTCTCGAGTATCCGTCTTGATCAAGCCGTTTTTTTCACCCAATTTCGGTCAGCTT